>JAQBWI010000138.1 GCA_027625355.1 Pseudomonadota bacterium | reverse complement strand
TCTTTATCGTCATAAGTTGGCTAATGAGAAGATTAAATATCCAGAAATCAAAGAAATAGCAGAACAAATACTTGGCTTTTTTAGACGAGATCAGAGATCTGAATGGAGAATGTTCTTTGAAAGAAAAAATATGTCTCATGATGAATTAATCGAAGATACAGAATGTATTGGAGACCTTACCCAAATTGAAAAGCCTTATCCTGAAAAAAGATCTTTAGTATATACTTACACCTTTCCTGAACAAGAATATAAACTTAAAGAAAAAGAAAAAGCATCTTTAGCTAATAATATTTTAATTAATCAAGAAAGTAGTTACGCTGGCGAGATTGTTGAATTAGATCAAAAGAAAAGAATAATTAAATTAAAAAAATCTTCCAAAGGCGGCAACTTACCTGAGAATATTTCAATTGGAAAAAATAGGCCTACAGATGTTCAAAGCTTAGAGTCCGCAACTTTTAGATATCTTGATAGTATCTTTACAGACTCTAAAAAAGAATATTCTGCTATCAATGATATTTTAAAAAAATCAGCTCCTAGAATTAAAGGTGTTAAGCCTGGTAAACCTATTTTAGAATCTAATGAATTTTTAAATGAAATTCCAAAAGCAATATTAAATTTAGATAATAGTTATATTTTTATACAAGGACCTCCAGGAACAGGTAAAACATTTCAAGCTTCAAATGTAATTAGTGAACTTCTCAAACAAGGTAAAAGAGTTGCGGTATCTGCTAACTCACACAAAGTTATTCATAACTTACTAGACCAAGTGGAGGAAACTTGTGATGGTAAAGATATCCATTTTGCTGGAGTTAAAAAGAGCTCAAAAGATAATGAGGAACAATATTATAGAGGCAAATTTATTCAAACTATAACAGAGGAAAGAGAATACATTAATTTGATCAGTAATAAAAAAATCCAATTATTTGCCGGTACTAAATATCACTTCTCAAAAGCTTTTTATGATCAGAAAATAGATTACCTTTTTATCGATGAGGCAGGACAAGTGAGCTTAGCCGATGTGATTGTCATGGGTACCATTGCCCATAATATTATTCTTATAGGAGACCAGATGCAGTTACCTCAGCCTATACAAGGTGACCATCCAGGTGAGTCAGGAAAATCTGTATTAGAATATTTGCTTGAAGTGCAAGATACTATTCCAAAAGATAGAGGAATTTTCTTAAATAAAACTTACAGAATGCATCCAAAAATTAATTCTTTTATTTCAGACACTTTTTATGAAGGTAGATTGGAGTATGATCCATCGACCGAGAAAAGAAAAATTGATTATGGTAAAGCCCAAATCAACTCTGATGGCATCAGCTTTATTGCTGCTAAACATGAAGATTATTCTCAAAGGAATGAAGTTGAAGGAGAGATGATCAAAAAGCTCTATAAAGAATTAATTGGTCTAAAGTTTACTGATACTGACGGATCAACTCGTAAATTAACCGTTGAAGACATCCTTACAATTAGCCCATTTAACGTTCAGGTTAACTATTTGAAATCTATCCTGCCAGCCGACTCCAGAGTTGGTACCATCGATAAATTTCAAGGCCAACAAGCGCCTATAACCATCATTTCTATGACATCTTCTGATAGCGAAAATCTACCAAGAGCTAAGGACTTTTTCTTTAATCGAAACCGATTAAACGTAGCTATTTCAAGAGCTCAATTATCATCAATTATCATTTTTAACCCCTCATTATTAGAAACGTCAACCAGGACGGTTGAAGAAATTTACTTATTAGAAAACTTCTTCAAACTAATGAAATACAAAAAGAAATTTAATTGATTAATTGATTTTCGATTTTGATTATTTGCTAGACTGATCAATATTTTTGTTATCTTTTGCTTTGATTAAGCTAGACAAATAAAACTATCTATCTGATAACTGCGAAGCAGTTGTTAATTTATTAACACTATTCACAATCTAGCAAAGTATCTGTATCTAAATCTAAATCTATCTATCTTAATTTATATCTGTATCTGTATATGCTAGCATTTGCTTGTTACGTGCCTTCTGAATACCGCCTTTTTGGCCAGTTCCTTGCCTTGTCTTTCGCACACTCATTACATCCATATAGTTCTCCTCTAGTTCAGGCAGTGACCAGTAGCCGTTCTTCAGTAAGCAAATCTTCATTAGTTTAGCTTTGCTCTTGTCATAGTCTCGCTTTGGTATTTCCAAAATCTTGTGTGTGTGTTCATCATCTTTGATTTGTTCACAGTTATTAACCCACGTTGCCAGCAGCAAAGAAATATAAACACCTCTTGCATTTGTGGGGACTGTTCGCAAACCTTCCCAAGTTGGCAATACTTCCATCTTGAAATAAGGGGGAATATATCTTGCTTGTATTATTTTATTCATATTTTATCTTTCTGTTGTTTAAGTATTCATCGACATCTCCCTTTCGATAGCGAACCATTTTACCTATTTTAATGTAGGTGATTCCTATTCTTTTTGTACGATGGTTTTGTAAAGTTTTAGGACTGAATCCATATAACAGATGCATTTCCTTATCACTCAACAAACTATTTTCATTTATTGTTTTTGTAGACATAGTTTTTAAATAAGCATTAAAAATTTTTTTTAAATTAAAACTTATTCAACTATCGTTACCACCTGTGTATTACTGATTTAAATTCTAACTTGGTTAGAAAAAAAATTAGTTTTTAACCAGTGAGTTGTTTTTAAAAATTAAAAGTCATTTATTTTATTATAATTTCCAAGAAACTAGATGATTGCCTAACATCCTGGGATTGGGTAGGTTTAAAATATAAAAAATAGATTAAATAAGAAACCTAGGATATGAAAAAGTAAT
>JAQBWI010000137.1 GCA_027625355.1 Pseudomonadota bacterium | reverse complement strand
GAAACTTTATCCAATGATAAAATATTAAAAGGTATTCCAATAGCGGTAAAAGATCTTTTTTGTACAAAAAATATGCCTACTACAGCAGCATCAAAAATATTAGAAAATTTCAAACCTACTTATGAATCTTTTGTTACTCAAAAACTACTTAATCAAGGATCAATTTTTGTTGGTAAAACAAATTTAGATGAATTTGCAATGGGGTCAGCTACTAACACTAGTTATTTTGGAGATACTATTAACCCTTTATCTAAAAATAATAATCCTCTTGCACCTGGAGGTTCGTCAGGTGGGTCAGCCGCTGCAGTTGCTGCAGACTTATGCTTAGGTGCTACCGGAACAGATACGGGTGGATCAATAAGACAACCTGCAAGTTTTTGTGGAGTTGTAGGAATTAAACCAACATATGGTTTATGTTCTAGGTGGGGAATTGTAGCCTTTGCGTCCAGTCTTGATCAAGCAGGTGTTTTTTCAAAAAATGTGACTGATGCTTCAATATTATTAGAAGAAATAGCAGGACATGATCAAAGAGATAGTACTAGCTCTGATGTGACAATACCAACTTTTTCAAAAAATCTAGATTCTAATATAGAAGGAAAAGTTGTTGGCATACCTAAAGAATATACAGTTGATGGAATTTCTGATGAAATTAATGGGGTTTGGGAAGATGCAATTAAGTCTCTTGAAAAAAAAGGTGCTAAAATAAAGCATATATCATTACCTCATACGAAGTATGCTTTACCTACTTATTATATAATTGCGCCAGCTGAAGCATCATCAAACTTAGCAAGATATGATGGTGTTAAGTATGGTTATAGAGCAAAAGATCCAAAAAGCTTAGATGATATGTATGAGTTAACTAGAAGTGAGGGATTTGGAAAAGAAGTAAAGAGAAGGATATTGATTGGAACTTATGTTTTATCAGCAGGCTATTATGATGCTTATTATTTAAAAGCTCAAAAAGTAAGAAAGTTAATAGCAAATGATTTTATAGAAGTATTTTCAGATTGTGATTTTATATTAACCCCAACTGCTCCAAGTGCTGCATTTCCTTTGAATGAGAAACAGGATGATCCTATCAAAATGTATTTAAATGATGTTTTTACAGTACCAGCTTCTCTTGCAGGTATCCCTGGAATTTCAATTCCATACGGTAATGATAAAAATGGTTTACCTTTAGGAATTCAGCTTTTATCTAAACATTATAACGAGCAAGAAATTTTTAATGCAGCTTTTGCATTAGAGAAAGATTATGAGTAATTTAATTAAGGGAAAAATACATGACTGGGAAACGGTTATTGGCCTTGAGATTCACGCTCAAGTAAAATCAAATTCAAAATTATTTAGTAGCTCTTCTACTGCTTTTGGCTCAAAACCAAATAGTCAAGTTTCTTTAGTAGATGCAGCTATGCCAGGAATGTTACCTGTTATTAATAAATATTGTATAGAGCAAGCAATAAAAACTGGAATAGGGTTAAATGCAAAAATAAATAATTATTCTGTTTTTGATCGAAAAAATTATTTTTATGCTGATCTTCCACAAGGCTATCAGATTAGTCAATATAAATATCCTATTGTTGGTGAGGGGAAAGTTACAATTGATTTTAAAGACGGAAGTTCAAAAGATATAAGGATTGTTAGGCTTCATTTAGAGCAGGATGCAGGTAAAAGTCTTCATGATCAAAACCCAACCAAAACTTATGTAGATTTGAATAGATCTGGAGTGGCATTAATGGAGATTGTTAGTGAGCCTGATATTAGAAGTGCTGATGAGGCTGGTTTGTATATAAATAAAATTAGATCAATTTTAATGTATCTTGATACTTGTGATGGTAATATGCAGGAAGGATCATTACGTGCTGACGTTAATATTTCTGTCAGAAAACCAGGTGATCAATATGGTACTAGATGTGAAATTAAAAACTTAAATTCTATAAAATTTATAAAACAAGCAATCAATTATGAAGTTAAAAGACAAATTGAAGTTCTTGAAGAAGGTGGTGTAATTGAACAAAACACACTTTTATTTAATACCTCAACAGGTAAAACAAGACCTATGCGAAGCAAAGAAGAAGCTCATGATTATAGATATTTTCCGGACCCTGATTTATTGCCATTAGATATTGATCAAAGTGAAATTGATAATTTAAAAAATAAAATACCAGAACTACCAGATGAAAGAAAAAAGAGATATATAAATGAATACAATTTATCAAATTATGATGCTTCTGTATTAACGTCAGATAAATCAGTATCTGATTTTTTTGATAATGTAATTAAAGTTGATGAAAGTTTAAAGCAATCATCAAAGATAGTTGTAAATTGGATTACTTCAGAATTATTTTCTCTTCTTAATGAAAATAACTTAGAGATTAGTGGTTCACCTATAAGTCCAGAAAATTTAGGTAAGTTAGTAAGATTAATAAAAGATGATGTAATCTCAGGGAAAATAGCAAAAGATGTTTTATTAGAAATGTTCAATACAAAGAAAGATCCAGATAAAATAATTGAAGAAAAAGGACTTAAGCAAGTAACTGATATCAGTAAAATTGAAAATATCGTTCAGGATGTCATTAATGAAAATCAAAAAATGGTTGAGAAATATTTATCTGGTAAAGATAAATTATTAGGTTTTTTTGTAGGTCAAGCAATGCAAAAAAGTCAAGGAAAAGCTAATCCAAAGATTTTAAATGATGTTTTAAAAGAAAGATTATCCAAAAAAAATTAATCTTAAAGAAAATACTCTATAGGATAAAAATAGAAATGTTGCCAATATCCAAACAATACTTCCTTTATAGTTTTCTGCAGACCTCCAAATTCCTATTGTTATAAAAATAGTCCAGATAATTAATGTTATTTTTGATAAAAAACTAAAGTTACTA
>JAQBWI010000136.1 GCA_027625355.1 Pseudomonadota bacterium | reverse complement strand
AGATATCCAATAATCCCATTTTTAGTTTTGGTAAGTATTGGGAAAGTTGGAAGATATTTGATAATATATTTATCCATAATGTGGGCAATAAATATTTTTTAAAATGAACAATATGTTTTCTTTTTTAGTTTTTGTAATAGGTTTTTTTTGTGGAATCGGGGTGCTAATTTCTATTAAATTCTTTTTACCTAAAAAAAATAATAAACAAAATGAAAATGAAAGTGAAATTGTTTCACTTAAACAGCATATGGAATCAATTCAATTATCGTTACAAAATTTTAATTTAGCTCAAAATAGATTAGAAAATACTCTAGTTCGTGGAGGGTCACAACAACAAGGTTCGTGGGGTGAATTTGTTCTAAAAAATATTTTAGATGGTGCTGGATTAAGAGAAGGCCATGAATATGAAACTCAAAAAGCTTTTACAGATGAAAATGGAAATCTACAAAAACCAGATGTAATTGTGCGCATGCCAGGTAATAGAGATATAGTAATAGACTCCAAGGTTCCCTTAAGTGCATGGCATGATTTTTCTAACTCACATGATCATAATCAAAAAAAAATATTTTTAAAAAAATTTTTAGAATCTATCAAAAATTTTATCAGAGATTTAGGTAAGGACGATTATGCATCTTTATATCAAATCAACTCTATTGACTCTGTGTTAATGTTTATTCCTATTGAGCCAGCTTTGTTAACATTGTACAATGAAGCGGAGGATGTAATAGAAAAAGCATGGCAAAAAAAAATTATAATTGTTGGGCCTTCAACTTTACCTTTTCTATTAAAGGCTGTTGAAAATATGTGGCGTATTGATAAGCAATCTAAGACTATTAAGGATATAGCAGCTACAGCTAGTGAGATTTATGATAAGGCAGTTAATGTATATGACTCTTTTAATACTGTTAATCAATCGTTGGATAAAGCCAGATTAAAAATGGATGAAGCTAAATCTCGTCTCCAAGACGGACCAGGGAGTTTAACAAAAAAAATTGAAAAGATGAAAAAACTTGGGAGATTAAATACAAAAAAACAGTTGCCAGAAGATTCTGGTAATGCAATAGATTAAATTAAATATGCCTAGTTTTGATATTGTAAGCAGAGTAGATTTTCAAGAGATTGATAATGCTATTGCCAATGCCCTTAGGGAAATTACTAATCGCTATGATTTTAAAGGTTCTAATACCACTCTTGAGAGAAGTGAAAAAGTAATTACTATAGTCACTGATGATGATTTAAAATTATCTCAAGTAAATGATATCCTAATTTCTCATTTTGTGAGAAGAAAATTAGATCCTTTAGCATTAGGAAAAAAAGATAAAGAAAAAGCTGGTGGTGATAGAATTAGACAAACTATATCTTTAGTTGAGGGCATTGAGCAAGATATTGCTAAAAAAATCACTTCAGAAATTAAAAGTTCAAAAATGAAAGTTCAGGCTAAAATAAATGGTAATGAGCTTAGAATTGATGGAAAAAAAAGA
The DNA here is from genome assembly GCA_027625355.1 of Pseudomonadota bacterium. Lineage (GTDB taxonomy): Bacteria > Pseudomonadota > Alphaproteobacteria > HIMB59 > CACPNW01. The sequence goes on along the minus strand of JAQBWI010000136.1, from coordinate 1,440 downwards.
GACGATTTACAATCTGCAATGCAATTGATTGAAGATTTAAAGGTTGGAATACCAGTTCAGTTTATAAATTTTAGAGATTAATTGTCGTGATAACATGGGAGTTAATCTTAGCTTTAGCTGTATATAATTTTATTATGTATGCCACCCCAGGTCCAAATAATAGTATCCTGACAACTTCTGGAATTAAATTTGGTTTTATTAGGTCAATTCCCAATATATTTGGAATACCCACAGGTCATGGATTGCAGTTAGCTTTAGTGTGCCTTGGCTTAGGGACATTATTTATAAAATACCCAATTCTTTTTGATATTCTGAGGTATGTAGGTTCAGCTTATATACTTTATCTCGCTTATAAAATGTTTGGTTCTCTTAATATTAGTAAAACACAAGATAGATCGCGTCCATTAAAATATTATGAGGCTATTCTTTTTCAATTTGTTAACCCTAAGGCTTGGGTGATTTGTTCTACAGCTGTAACTTTATATTATCCAAAAAATGAAAATATTATTATAGGAACTCTATTTATGGTCATCATGTCAACAGTAGTTAATATTCCTTCAATTAGTATATGGGCTTATGGTGGGAGTGTCATTAGAAATTATTTGAGCAATAAAAGATTAAAAAAAATTATTGAGTCAATATTGGCAATACTACTGATAGCTACAGCCGTTTCAGTATTTTTTTATAATCCTTAGGGAATTGGTATTTCATTAAAATCTCCAATAATATTATAACCTCTAATAACAGCGGGTCTTTTAGATATATTAATATACCAACGAAGCACGTTGGGATAATTTTTTAAATTAATTTGATGTCTTTCAAATCTAGTAACCCATGGCCAAAATGCAATATCTGCAATTGAATAATCATTACAAATGTAAATATTTTTAGATAATTGTGCGTCCAAAATCTCATATACATTGTTAGCGTAATCTTTTGATTTTTGCTCAGCAAATTTACTTCTACCATTATGATAAAAAAGATATTGATGAGTTTGCCCAAGCATTGGACCAACATAAGCCATTTGAAAGAACAACCACTGAACTACATCCCAATAATCTTTTTCATTTAAGAACTTGTTATATTTGTGCAAGGTAGAGAAGGATAGCGCCGGACTCAAAAATGGTTTGATTCCTCTCTTTATCAACAATTACTGGAATTTTATTTGTTGGTGAGATTTGTGAAAATTCAGATGAAAATTGCTCTTTTTTATCTAAACTAATCAGTAGGGTTATAATTTAATTCTAATTCTTCAAGCTATATGGTGATTTTTTGTCCATTTGGCGTGGAAGAGGAATATAAATCTATCATTTTTTAGAATTTAGTAATTTTACAACTATATACAAAACATGGAATATTCAACAGATAATGTAATTAAGCTTGCGTGGAGTGATAAAGTTTCGTTTGAAAAAATTGAAAGATTACATGGTAAAAGTGAAT
>JAQBWI010000135.1 GCA_027625355.1 Pseudomonadota bacterium | reverse complement strand
AGAAATTAGATAACAATGAATTTGAACAACTCTTTGTGGAACTGTTGGGCTGGGATTCTCCACAAGGTTTTCAAGATAGTATAAACACAGAAGAATTTTCAGATATAAACAGTTGTAAGCTGCTAGTCCAAAAGAGAGGAGTTTGTCTTTGGGCTATCAATGGTTTGTCTGTTTCAAAAGAAACTAAAAGCAAAATAGCTTCTAGGATTCGAAAAATATCACCAGAGTATTTCTTGTTATATTATGATAAAACTAATCAAATTTGGGAATTTCCAAATAACGGTAAATTTGCTAGATATAAATACAAACAAGGATTTCACAATGATTCATTTATTCAAAGACTTATTGGTATAAAGTTTAATCTTTCTGAGGAGTCGGCTTTAACAATTGTAGAAGTTTCTAGAAGATTAAATGCAAATTTCAATACTGATCATGTTAGTAAATCTTTTTATACCGGATATATGAAGTTGTATAAAAAAGTTATAAAAGAAATAGAACCTCAAATTCAAAGCAATTTAAATTTAGAACAGCTTGCCTCAAAAATTATGACTTCTTTTCTTTTTGTGTATTTTTTACAAAAGAAAAGGTTTTTAGATGAAAACATTAACTATTTAGAAGATAGATTTAATTCATTTGATAAATCTAATAATTTTTTTTCTGATTTTTATATACCCCTTTGCATAATTAATCTAAAAAATTTAAAAAATATATATGAAGATAATTTTGATATCGAAAATCATAATCACTTTGCTGGAAAAATACCATTTGTAGGGGGTAGCCAATTTGATTTCATATTTGATGGCAGACCTCTGAACTTAAAAATTGACAATAATATTATTTCTGATATATTAAATTTTTTATCTAGCTACAGATGGCATCTTGATGAAGCTCCTTCTTTAAATAATAATGAAATCAATCCTGAAATACTTGGCTATATTCTTCAGCAATATGTAACTGGTGTTGAATCTGGAAAAGAAAGTGGTGCTTTTTATACTAAAAACGACATAACAGATTACATCACATCAAAATCTCTAGGGATTAAGTTAATAAAACTTATGGATCCGGATCTAAATTATACATCAGAAATATTCAAAGAATCCCCCTCTTCTATTTATATAAATTCCGAAATGTCTGTTGGTTTTGAAAACCAAAAAACTCTAAAAGATATAGATAAACTTTTGCCTGGAGAAACTGAAGCACAAAATTACAAAAGAAAAATACTATTTAATAAGTTAAAGCATATATTAGATACACAAAAAATAACATTTGAAATGCTTTTGAACTATCCACTCAAAATCGATTTATTATGTCACGACATTATTTATCAGCTGAGTAAAGATGAGTTAAAGAAATTTAAAAATAACTTAAGAAATATTAAAATACTAGATCCAACTTGTGGCTCTGGAGCTTTTCTATTTTCAGCTCTAAAACTCTTAGAGTCAATTAACTATACAATATATACAATTGAAAAAGATACAGAAGAAATCATAAACAACTCTAACCACGTGGAAGCTACTGAATATAATATTTTAAAATCTATTATGGTCAACAATTTGTATGGCGTTGATTTTATGCCAGAAGCGATAGAAGTAGCAAGGCTGAGGATGTATCTAACTCTAATTGCTAAGTTAGACAGTCCAAATCAAATTGAACAAATACCAGACCTAGAGTTTAATATAAAAGTTGGAAATCTACTTGTTGGATTCACTAAATACGAACAACTAAACGAAGAAATAAATAAATCAATAGGAAATGATGAAATATTTCAAGAAAATTATGGAAAAAGAATACAAAAAACCTTCCCTTTTCTTATAAAAAAATTAAAAAAGTTAAAAGAATTACAAAATCAAAGCACAGAGAATAACTCTTTAGAGATAAATGAACTTATACACGGAAGAATCCAAAGACGAAAATCAAAAAACTCAGAAGCTGAATTAAAAAACCAGAGCATAAAAAACCTTTCAGATCTGATTCTTTTAGATGGTAAATCAATATATCATAAAAAATTTGCAGAAAATCATAACTTTCAAGAATGGGCTGCTTCCCACAAGCCATTCAATTGGCATTTAGAATTTCCAGAATTATTTGAGTTGGAGGGTAAGAACGGTTTTGATGTAATAATTGGTAACCCACCATATGTTAGAAAAACCCAAATAGAGAGTTATGAATTTTTCGATGATTTAACACCAAGTTGTCCAGATATTTTTGCAACTTGTTCTGCAAGATCAATGCAGCTTTTAAAGAAAGACGGTGTTATGGGTTTTATAGTTCCCCTGTCCATGTCATATAGCTCGAAATATGACGAGTTAAGAACTCTTATTCAAAAGCAATTTAACTTTATAAACTATGCGACTTTTGATAAAGACCCAGCAGCATTATTCAATGGTACTAACGGAAAAGTAAAAACTAGAAATACGCTATTCCTAATAAATAATTTCTCAAAAGGAATCTTTGCAACTGATCATAATCGATGGAGATCAACCTATAGAGAGACACTGTTTAAATGCCTTGTTTACTATAAGGTCGAAAAAATATTTGAAAATAAATGGGCAAAACTCGGTGATGAAAATATTTATAGAATTTTAAACAAATATTCTGGAGAATTTAAAAATGGTACAATTTCTTCTCTAATTGGTGAATCAAATAGTTTTAGTTTATATTATAAAAAAACAGCAACCTATTGGCTACCAATACTTCCAGAGTGGTACTCAGTTTATGAAGTAGATCAAAATGGAAATGTAAAACTAAGAGAAAAGAATGACAAAAAAATCCATCCTTTACCATTTAAAAGTGATGATGATAAACATGCAGCACTCACCCTTTTAGTAAGTAGGTTTGGTTACATATGGTGGTGCATGTTTAGCGACGATTTTGATGTAACTAAAAAAGAGTTGATTAATTTTCCACTATTAAATAATTATGAAATTCATTTAAAAACT
>JAQBWI010000007.1 GCA_027625355.1 Pseudomonadota bacterium | reverse complement strand
AGTAATTTACACTTTACTTAATAATAAATGGGAAATAAAAAAACTTTACCCTTGATATTTATTCTTTCCATTTTTTTAAAATCCAAGAACTAGAGTTTGATTTGTTGTTCCCCCCAATCCCCCATAGAGCTTCAATATTATTTTGATTACAAAAGGCTGTTTCAGGAGTTGTTTCGTCATTTCTATCTCCGCCATTTGCAAATTTAATTATTGAATTAGTATATTTTTTTTTTGCTTTTCTAAGACCATCAATACAAGTATTATCACTATCATCAAAATCTAACACATCTAAAACACCTTTAATATTTTGCATAATAATTTTTCTCTCATCAAATGGAAGAAATTCTCTTCCTTTTTTATTTCGCAACCAAGCATCAGAATTCAATAAAACAACAACATCACCATATTTATTAGCATCATTAATCAATTTAATATGACCACTATGTATAGGGTCAAAACCACCACTAACTAAAATAATATCAGGCATTTTTTGCCCTCCAATCATCAGGTTTAGACAAAAAATCTTTTAAATTTTCTATATCGGCTTGACTAAATATTTTTCTTTTCTCCAGAACAGAAATTATGTCTTTCCAAGTGCATAGCGAATGAATATTAACATTTAATTTTGAGAGAACTGACTCTTCAAAATTAAAAATATCATAATAAAAAATAACAAATATATCTTTTACTTTTAAACCTTCTTTTCTCATTGCTTCGACAAAAAGAACTTTGCTCCCGCCATCAGTTGCCAAATCTTCAATCAAAACAGCTTTTTGATTTATTTTAAAATTTCCTTCTATTTGTTGATTTTTCCCAAACCCTTTGGATTTCTTTCTAATGTAAATCATAGGTTTTTTAATTTTTTCAGAAATAAAGGCCGCATAAGGTATCCCAGCGGTTTCTCCTCCAGCTACCAAGTCAAATTCTAGTTTATTGTTCTTAATATATGTTACTGCAGCATTCATAATAAAAGTTCTTTCTTCAACAAAAGATATAATTTTTCTGCAATCAACATAAACAGGGGATTTCAATCCTGATGTTAAAGTAAAGTGTTTATCGAAAGAAAATTGAACTGACTCAATATCTATTAATTTTTCAGCGATTAATTCTGACATTTTAAGTTATTAATGCAATATGATCTTTTGAAAAATTCCCTGGGACAATCATAACTGGCACTCTCATATTGGTAATTTCTTGACTTACAAGAGAATTGATTATGGCATTTGAATCTTTATTTTTTGGATCAGAATTTGATGCTAAAACTAGAACATTAATATTCTCTTCTTCTTCTAAAAGTTTTTTTAATTCAAAAATTGTTTCCCCTTCTCTGACAGCTAAAGCTGGCATTTCACCAGTTTTGTCTTTTACAATACTTGCAGCTATCTGAAGAAGTTTTTCTGCCTCATCTCTAGCTTCATTTTTCATTATTTCTGTTACACCTTGAGTAGTTAATACATCTAAAGGCTCTATAAATGTTGCTATTATTATTTTACGACTAGTTTTTTTTGACCGTGCACAAGCGTACTCTAGTGCAATTTCCATTTCTGGTGAGTCGTCAGCAATTACGAGAATATATCTATTATCATTCATTAAGACCTCCTAAATAATGTTGCAGCTAAGAAACCAGATAATACAGCAAATATGATTGCAAACAAACCATAAGCTGCTGCGTTCTTGTGTGCAAAATTATATATCTGGCTTCCAATTCCTGATTTTTTTAAAGTAATAATTTTTTCCTTATTATTTAAAATTAAATTATTTTCTATTTGATACACGTTAACTTTATATTCTCCAGGTATTGATTTAGCTGGAAAAAATATTCTTGTTTGAAATAGTTTATTATCAATGTTGTCAAAATTGTACTCTTTAAACAAATTTTTACTTTTTTTAATCCTAACAAAATTATCTATCCAAGTATTAAGTGAAACACCTGAAATAAAATTTCGTTGAGATGTTTTATTTTCTAGTAAATAATTAAAACTAAGCTCTTCCTTAATTATTGTAGAAGCTGGCAAGATATCTTCAATATTGTTTGAGGAAGCTATAAAAAAAATACTCGGAATTTGATTATAGGTTATTTGTTTAGTATTAAACCAAAAACCTAATATTCTTTCTTTTTTTTGAATGACAGCGTTTCTTTCAGGACCCTTAATGGTTAATATTGTGTCTTGATCATCATTTAGTATTCCAAATATAATTACTTCTTTACCAATAAAATTTGTCTCAATTTTAATATTATCGTCAGATATATCAAAATATGCTTCTGCTAAAACTGAATTAGATATTAATATTAATAAAATGAAAGTTATTAGTTTAATTTTACTTTTATTCATTTTATACTTTATTTTCTCCATAATATAAACTTACAGTATGCTTTGCTTGAATAAAAAATAAATATCTTTCTAAAAGCATTCCGATCAATGCAAAAATTAATACTAAGAAAAAAGTTAGTTTTAAAATAAAACTATCTATTATCAAGCTTGGTTCTTGAATAATCATATAAATTGGTAAAATGCAAGTAAGCACACTAAAGCATAATCTTAGAAAATTTGCTTTTTCTTTTTTAATTTTATTTATCATTTCTGTGGTTAGAAAGTTTTTTCCTGTATGGGGACCTTCAAATAGCGAAATATTATTATTCCCACCCAATCCAGTTGCGGAGTTAGCGGTGCTAATTATTTTTTTACTTATTATATACCAATAAACAAGTTTCATAAATAAGCATAAGCTTAAACTTACAATAGTTAAATGATATAGATAGTTAATTTCAAACTCATAAAAACGAGTAAAGCAATAAGCAGTTAGAGCGCCCATACAAATTGCATTAATTGTATAAATTGGTGTTACCAATTTATTATTCCAAGCAGGAATAGTTTTTAATGTAGCATACATCTGGCCAGTACAGTATATTGTTATCAAGCATAGAATTGATGTTAAATGAAGAAAATATATATAAAAAAAATTATCTAGATACCAAAGTAGGTAAAAAATCATTAAGGGTAAAAAAGTAATAACAGCGGCAAGGCCTTCTCTTGAAAGCCAAGAGGACTTCCATTGACTAAATGATCTCCACGCTCTCTCTGGATGACCTAAATGAAGTGTTGATGATAAAAGCCCAGAACTAATAAAAACAAAAGTTGCTATAATTAAATTTAACTTAAAGTTACTATCAAAATTTATATTTGTTAAGAATGCTAAAAATGAGAGACAAATTAATATTCCATAACCAGTTCCTGAAAATACCGTAAAAAAAATTATTGACTTACTTGGATGCATTTTCAATTATCTCTTTCCAGCTATCAAAAGTAATCTCCTTTTCCTCTGTTATTGATTGTAATTTATTGCTGCTAAATTGATTATTTTTTTCTCTTGGTGGAAGATATTTATTAGTTGGTGCACAATCTTGTTCGGGCATAAGATCATAACCATTTCTTTCCTTAACAAGTTTAAAAATTTCTGAATTTTCATCACCTAAATCACCAAAACTTCTTGCACCTGCAGGACAAGTTGAAACACAAGCAGGAACTCGATCAGCTTCTGGAATATTTTCATTATAAATTTTATCTACACATAATGTGCATTTTTTCATAATTCCTGCTTCCTCATCATATTCTCTAGCGCCATAGGGGCAAGACCAAGAGCATAATTTGCAACCTATGCATGTGTCAGGATTAACTAAAACTATACCGTCCTCTTCTCTTTTATAAGATGCTCCTGTTGGACAAACAGTAACGCAGGGAGCATCACTACAGTGTAGACAGCTTTTAGGAAAATGAACTGTTTTGCTTCCATTAATTTCACTTTCTACTTCAAATGTGTGAATTCTATTAAACCAAACACCTGTGGGGTCATCTCCATATGGATCAATGTCATGAAGAGGCGATGAATGACCTGATGTATTCCATTCTTTGCAATTTACTGCACATGCATGACAACCGACACAAATATCTAAATCTATTACAAGTCCTAATTTTTTATTTTGTTTTGTTGGTAAAGTTGTCATTTTATATTCCTGCTGTTTCCTATAAATTCTTGAATGTCACTTATAGAATTCTCACCGTATTCTTTTGTAAATTGTTTCCCGTATACATTAAGGTTTGGATTTTTTCTGGCTTTATTTTTAATAGTATCAAAGTTTGGATAGATATTTCCATCAATTTCATTTTTATCACATTTGTAGAGCTTTACTTTTAAGTCATACCAGGCTGCTTGACCAGTAATCGGATCAGAATTGGACATGTTAGTTTTTTCATTTCTATTTTTTGGAAGGACATCTGATATTAAGTGATTTAACAAAAATCCTTTATTTGACTCTGGCGCATTTGGACTTAAATTCCATGAACCTTTTCTTTTGCCAATAGCATTCCATGTCCATACAGTATTTTTATTTACACCTTTCATAATTTTACATTGCACTTTTATTTTGCTACTAAAACTCTCTAACCATACCCAATCAAAATTTTTAAGATTATTTTTTGCAGCAACCTCTTCCCCTATATATAAATAATTTAGATTAGTAATCTGTCTTAGCCATGCATTTTGAGAACCCCATGAATGATACATATGAGGCGGTCTTTGTGTTACTGCATACAATTCAAAGTTCTTACCATTATCTTCATTTAATTTTTCTTCAAAAGTTTGATACCAGCTTGGAATAGGATTAAAATATTTTTTGATCCTCTCTTTTAAGTGATTAGGTGGTATCTTGTTCCCAAAACCTTCTCCAGCTAATTTAAATTTTTGCATTTCTTCACTATACATTTGAATAACTATCGGTTGGTTTTTTGCTATCCATCCCATCTCATGTGCAAAATTTAAGTAATGTTTATTATTAAATTTAAAATATTTTTGATTGTTTTGAAATTCATGATTATGAAAACATCCATTTTTAATATATTCTTGAATTTGGTTTTTATTTATTTTTCCTTTTCCAAATTGATCTCCATTTCCTCTCCAGCCTGCAAGCGGTCCAACACCAGGTTGTCTTTCATGGTTAACAATATAATCTTTATAGCCATCAGGATACTTTGCAGTTAAATCATCATTAACAAAACCAGGAAGTCCAAGTCTTGCACCTAACTCAATTAAAACATCCTGAAATGGCCTTACATCTCTTGATGGTTTAAGTATTGGCTGCCTAATAGCATCTGCTGCACTGTCAGCAGAACTTATAGGTCTATCTAAGAGTGATATGCAGTCCCATCTTTCCAAAAAAGTGGTGTCAGGTAAAACAAGATCAGCGTAAGGAACTGTTTCAGAATAGTACGCATCGCTGTAAATAATTTTTGGAATTTTATATTCACCTGTCTCTTCATCTTTATCAGTTAATTTTTTTATTGTTTCTTCTGTATTCATAGAAGAATTCCATGCCATATTAGCCATATACATAAACAGCACTTCAATCTTATAAGGATCCCCCTTCCATGCATTATTAATTACCATATGCATCAATCCGTGAGCGGATAATGGGTTTTCCCAACTATAAGCTTTATCAATTCTTATTGGATTTTCATTTTCATCAGTTAAAAGATCGTCAGGCGAAGTTGGAAAACCTAAAGGCATACCTCCTATAGGTGTATTTGCTTTAATATTTTTCCCCGCAGGTTTTGGACCAGGTACCACATGTTTAGGGTAGGGTGCTTTGTATCTGAAACCTCCAGGCACATCTATTGACCCTAGTAGAGTTTGCAAAATATGAATTAACTTGCAAGTACTAAACCCATTTGAGTGAGCAGAAATGCCCCGCATTGCATGCATGGAAATTGGTCTGCCTTTAAAAGAAGAATGTTTTTTTCCATTAAAATCTTCCCAATCAATCTTTATTTCAATTTCTTTCTCAAATGCAGTTTCGGCTATTTCTGCTGCAATTCTTTTTATTACATCTGCACCAATATCAATAGAGTCAGAGACATTTTCAGGTTTATATTTTGAATCTAAATATTCTTTTGATAACAATTCAAAAGAAGGCATAACATCAATATTATTAAATTTATAAGTTCCAAAAAATGCAGAATTTGCATTTTGATCATTTGCTGATGTTATTTTTTTGTTAGTATTGCAATAAACTAGAGGAAGATTATCTTCATTTCTTGCAAATAAACCATGATTTTCTTTTTCTGGATTATTATAAACCAGCCAATTAGAATTAGTGTATCTTTTCAGATAGTCCCAATCAACTTTATTAGATTTTAATAGTTCATAAATTAAACTATGAACAAACAAGCCATCAGTCCCAGGTCTTATCCCAATCCATTCATCTGCTATTGCAGAGTAGCCTGTTTTTATAGGGTTAACAGAGACAAATTTACTATCCTCCTTAGATTTTAATTTACCTAAACCCATTTTGATTGGATTGGAGTCATGATCTTCAGCACATCCAAATAAAATAAAATATTTAGTATGGTCCCAGTCAACCTCTCCAAATTCCCAAAAAGAACCACCTATAGTATAAAGGCCTGCGGCTGCCATATTTACTGAACAAAAACCTCCATGTGCAGCAAAGTTACAAGTGCCAAATTGATTAGCCCACCATCCAGTTAATGACTGACTTTGATCTCGGCCAGTAAAAAAAGCAAGTTTTTTAGGGTCTGTATTTCTTATTTCAGATAGCCAGGTTGTTGCTATTTCCATAGCATCAGACCATTCAATTTCTTTAAACTCACCTTTACCTCTTTCCCCAGTTCGAAGGAGGGGCTTTGTTAATTTAGCAGGTGAGTTTTGTTGCATAATGCCCGCAGAACCTTTTGCGCAAAGGACGCCTTTATTTGTTGGATGACTTTTATTCCCTTCAATATATCTTATTTGATTATCCAATAAATGAACATCAATCCCACACCTACAAGCACACATATAGCATGTCGTTTGTTTTACCTCGTCACTAACTTTAGGAGATGTTTTGACGGTTTCTGTTTGGTTTTTAAATGGGTTCATTAATTTATAGAAGTTGTAAATAGATCAGCAGGTGTAAGAATTAAATCAGTAAGAATTTTTGCACAAACAAGTAAAACTAGAATTGCCAAAATTCCTCTTAAATATTCTGCTTTTAGTTGAGAGCCAATTCTTACACCTATTTGTGCACCAATTACCCCTCCGAGTATCATAAGAGCAGAGAGAACAATATCTACAGTTTGATTCAGATAAGATTGAAAGAAAGTTGAATTAGCTGTTACAAAAATAATTTGGAATAAAGAAGTTCCTACGACAACATTTGTAGACATTCCTAAAATATAAACCATTGCCGGTATCATTATAAAACCACCACCAACACCCATCATTGCTGATAGTACACCAACAAAAAAACCAATTAAAATTGGGGGGATTGCTGAAATGTATAATTTAGAACGATGAAACCGAAGCTTAAAGGGCAGTCCATGTATCCAAGAATGTTGATGAAGTTTAGTTCTGATTGCTGAAGTAGTCCTGTAATTTTTGATAGTTGTTTTGGCGCTTTCAAATGCCATTGATAATCCAATAAAACCTAAAAAAATTATAAATAAAAATTGAATAACAATATCTATCTGACCATAAGTTTTAAGTAATTTAAACAAATTTACACCCACAGTTGAGCCAACGACACCTCCAGACAGTAAAAAAAATCCCATTTTGAAATCCACATTTTTTTTACGCCAATGAGCAATTACTCCGGAAACACTTGAAGCTAGAACATGTGGTGCTTCAGAACCAACTGCTACTACAGGTGGAATACCTAAAAAAATTAGAAGAGGGGTCATTAAAAAACCTCCACCTACGCCAAACAAACCAGATAACGCACCTACTGCCATACCAATAAAAACAATTAAGAAGATATTAACGTTCATTTCGGCGATAGGAAGGTATATTGACATGATTTGTAGTATTAATTTATATTCTTATTATTAAGATTATCCAGTAAATTATAGTGTTTTTAGAGACTTCTCAATTTTAATTGCTTCTGCTAAATCTGTCTGAGTATTGATATTAAAAAAATAATTTTTATTCTCAAAACTAAGTATTTCGTAATTTTGCTCGTCCACCCAATTCATAATTTTTCTATTTTCTTTAGTTAAAAAATTTTCTAAATTTTTAAGTAGTGAAATATGCCACAATCCTATTACGGGATGTATTTTGTTAGAAGATTTAGCTAATATTATTTTTGTTTCATCAAAATATTTAGTTTTTAAAAATTTATTTACCAAACTACTATCGATAAAAGGAGTATCGCTGGGAGAAGTAAAAATCCATTCAATATTTTTTCTATTTTTTAAAGCCCATTTCATTGACGAATATATTCCGGCAAGAGGACCTTGAAAATTTTTTAGCTCATCCTTGATTAAATATAATCCTATTTTTGAAAATTGATCTTTATTTGAGTTAACATTTAAAACTATTTCCATCTTTAATTTTTTAAAATTTTGCAAAATTCTATCAAGTATGGAAATATTATTAAGCTTGTATAGAGTTTTATAACCACCTCCAAATCGACGTGATTGACCACCGGCAAGAATAACTATTAATACTTTTGATTTATTTACGATCAATTCTTTTTTCACCTGATAGTACTAGATATTTTTTTCCTTTTGCTCTTCCTATTAAAGTTAGATTAGTTTTTCTTGCAAGTTCAACTCCCCAAGATGTAAAACCTGACCGTGATATCAAAATAGGTATCTTCATTTTTACAGTTTTAATGACCATCTCACTAGTTAGTCTTCCTGTTGTGTAAAATATTTTATTATCTCCATTAATTTTTTCTAAAAACATATACCCTGCAATTTTATCTACGGCATTGTGACGACCAACATCTTCCATATATATAATTGGATTATTCTCGTTAATTATTGCACAGCCATGAATTGCCCCAGCTTCAAGATATAAACTTGGAGTTAAATTAATTTTTTTTGAAATTTCATAAATCCATGAATGCTTTATTTTTTTTTTGGATTTAATTTTACTTTTTAATATCTCATCATAAACATCGCCAAATATTGTCCCAACTGCACATCCACTTGTAGTAATTTTTCTTTTTAATTTTTCCTCATAATTAGTTTTTCGAGATGTTCTTACAACAATAACTTTTAGATCTGTATCATATTCAATGTTTTTAATAGTATCAGTTTTTTTGAGCATATTTTGATTTAATAAATAGCCCACTGCAAGAAACTCAGGATGATCTCCAACAGTCATTAGTGTTACTATTTCTTGATTATTTAAATAAATAGTAAGATCTCTCTCTATAATAACTTTAGTTTTTGTTTTTTTAAAACTTTCATCAAAGCCATTTATTTCCTTGGTTAAATTTTTATCTAGTGGGTTAGGTGCAACTAAATATTTAATTTTTTTACTCATAATGTATTCTAATAGAATCTTTATATGAACATTATAGAAATTTTTACAAAATCTTTATTTTTAATTCTCTCTTTTGATGGTGATTTGTGGGAAATTATTATTTTATCATTATATGTCAGTATTTCTGCACTTATAATTGCTTCAATTTTAGGATTAGTAATAGGCTATTATATAGCTTTAAAAAAATTTCTATTTAAAAGTTTTATTTTAATCGTCCTTAATTCATTGATGGGTATCCCCCCCGTAGTAGTTGGGCTGATAGTATATTTCACATTTGCATCTGGGGGGCCTCTAGGTGTTCTCCAATTGCTATACACTCCATCAGCTATGATAATAGCTCAAGTTATAATTATTTTTCCAATTGTTACTTCTATATCCCATGAAATTTTTGATCAAAATTGGAGAGAATACAAAGATCAATTAAGATCTATTAATATGCCTTTTTTTGGAGTGGCATTTATAATTACTAAACATAGTTATTTTCTTGTTATAACTGCACTTCTTTCGGCTTTTGGAAGAGCTATCTCAGAAGTCGGTGCTGTTATGATAGTTGGAGGAAACATTGATCACTTTACAAGAGTGATGACAACAGCAATCTCTCTTGAGACAAGAATGGGGAATCTTGAATACGCAATGGCTTTAGGTTTAGTTTTAATTTTCCTGACAATTATAATTTATTCATTAGTATACATTTTTAACAAGAGAAATATATGAGCAAAATAATAGGTATTACCGGCTGGAAAGATGTTGGCAAAACACATTATGCTAGTCTTATAATTAAATCATTAGTCAATAAAGGTTATCAAGTAGGATCAATAAAACATGCGCATCATGATTTTGATATTGATAAACCTGGCACAGACAGTTTTAAACATCGAGAAGCTGGCTCGAATCAGGTTATTATTAGTTCTTCAAAACGTTGGGCAAAAATAACTGAAAATAATAATGAAAATGAAAAAAGTTTAGATGATTTGATTAAAGAGTTACACAATGTTGATATTGTTATTGTAGAAGGTTTCAAAAAATATAATCACCCAAAAATTGAAATATTAAGTAAAAATATAAAAAATAGAAACAAAGAAACTAACAATATAATAGCAATTGTTTCTGATGATTTAAAAGATAATATCACTCCCGTATTTAAAGAAAATGATATTGAGAATTTGGTTGAATTTATAATACAAAAAATTCTATGAATAAAAAACCACTTTATTTGAAGCAAATTTTAAATTTTATTAAGATGCGTTCAAGCATAATTAATAAAACAGAAACCGTAAATCTCTTAGATGCAGAAGATAAAATTTTAGCAGAAAATATATATTCAAAAATAAACTTACCCCCTTTTAAAAATTCGGCAGTAGATGGATATGCATTATTAAAAAAGGATTTAAATAATACGCCAAAAAATATTAATAAAAATAGAGTCGCTGCAGGAGATACAACTAATCATAAAATAAAAGAGGGTGAGGTTTTAAGAATTTTTACTGGTGCCAAAATGCCCTCAAATTCAAACACGGTTGTAATGCAGGAGAATACGAAAATAAGTGAAAATAAACTTTCTTTAAAAAAAGTTCCTAACTATGGAGATAACTGCAGACATAAAGGCGAAGATATTTCAAAGGGAAGTCTTGTCTTAAAAAAAGGAACAAAAATTGATACAAAGAATTTAAACTTAATTGCTGCAATCGGTTACAGTAAAATTAAAGTTTACGTAAAGATTAAAATTGGTTTTTATACAAGTGGTAACGAGCTAGTCAAACCAACAACAAAGTTAAAAAATTCTTCAGTAAATAATTCAAATTATTATCTGCTAAACTCTTTGTTAAATAAAAATTATATCATGAAGAAATATTTGGGTAATCTTCCTGATAACGCAGAAAATATTAAGAAAAAATTATTAAATGAAGTTTCTAAGTATAATTTGATAATTACAACAGGAGGTGCTTCAGTTGGAGATGAAGATCATTTAATTGATACTCTTAAAAATAACGGAGAAGTTTTTTTTTGGCGTGCAGCAATAAAGCCCGGAAGACCAATTGCAATTGGGAAAATCAAAAAGACATATATTGTTTGTTTGCCAGGAAATCCTGTTTCAGTACATTTGTTATTTGCATTTGTTGTTAAGCCTTTAATTTACAAATTACTTGGTTCATTAATTACAAGTATTAAGCCAGAGAAAATTGCCATAAATTTTTCTATGATAAAAAAAACAAAACGACTTGAATGGCTTCGAGTTTCAAAAAAATTAATAAAAGATAAATTCGTTTTATTAAAACATCCTAAGCAAGGTTCAGGCATGATTTCATCTATATCTTATTCTGACGGGGTTGTAGAGATTCCAGAAGATGTAAGGGTTTTAAAAAAGGGAGATAAATTTGATTACTATGATTTTGATAAATTATTTTATTAATTTTTGAACTTATACCTAATTATAATTTTTTCACTTTCATTGTAGCTTCCTAAAAATTCATAACCTGACTGATTGCAATAGTGTTCGAAGTCGGCAGTAGCAAGTGGATCAGTAGCTATTATCTTTATTACCATGCCATTCTTTAACTCTTGAGCAAGTTTTCTTGCTTTTAAAACAGGGATGGGACATTACCGCTCGTATCAAGAACTATTTCATCATTTTCAACTGAATCTTTCATTTTAATCTGATACAAAATATATATTAATAATTCAATTTAAATGGATAAATTTATTTCTCAAACTGATAGCTCTCTTAAAAAAAAGAAGAGAAGGTGGAAGCCAAAAGGTAGGCAGCCTGAAAATAGTTTTTATGAAGAAGTGTCAAATCTTCTGCAGGGTATACATTTCAAGAGAGATGAACTGATAGAATATTTACATATTTTGCAAGATGAGTTTGGAGTATTGTATGATAAGCATTTAGTAGCTCTATCAACAATAATTAATTTATCCCTTTCAGAGATTTACGAGGTAGCAACCTTTTATGCTCATTTTAATATAATAAAAAATGCTGAAACTTATGAGCCTCTTAAAGTTGTAAGAGTGTGTGAGAGTTTGACGTGCGAACTATTTGGAGCTCATACATTGCTTGATTCTCTAAAAGTTTGTGAAAACAAAAATATTAAAGTTGTTCCAGGACCATGTATGGGTAGATGCGATCTAGCTCCTACTGTTTGTGTAGGAAAAAACTACGTGGATCAAGCATCAATTCAATCTGTTACAGAAACAATAAAAAATAAAGATTTTGAAGCAGTAATTCCTGAATACATAACTCTAGATCAGTACAAAAAAGATGGAGGTTATAGCATTTCAAAAAAAGTCAGGGACGGTCAGATTGATAATGCTGAAATTATTAAAATCCTTAAAGAGAGTGGTCTTAAAGGTAAAGGAGGTGCAGGCTTTCCAACTGGTATGAAATGGGAAATTGTGTCAAAATACAATGGAACTAAATATGTGGCTGTTAATGGTGATGAGGGTGAGCCTGGTACATTTAAGGATAGAAATTATTTAGAAAAAGACCCTCATAGATTTTTAGAAGGGGCTTTGATCGCGTCATTATTTATTAAAGCTACAAATGTTTATATTTATATGAGGGATGAATATCCTGCTGTTATAAAAATTTTAAAAGATGAAATTTCAAAATTAGAAAATGAAAAAATAATTCCAAAGGGTCACTTTGTAATTAGAAGAGGTGCAGGTGCATATATTTGTGGCGAAGAATCTGCTATGATCGAGAGTATCGAAGGTAAAAGAGGACTCCCACGTCATCGACCTCCCTATGTAGCTGAGGTAGGTTTGTTTAATTCCCCAACCCTTACGAATAATTTAGAAACATTATTTTGGTTAAGGGATATATTAGAAAAAGGACCTAACTGGTTTGCTGAAAAAGGAACTGGAGGGAGTAAGGGTTTTCATAGTTTTTCAATATCTGGACGAGTTAAAAAGCCGGGAGTTAAAGTTGCTCCTGCAGGAATAACAATTCAAGAATTGATAGATGATTACTGTGGTGGAATGAAAGAAGATCATATTTTTAAAGGGTATTTACCAGGAGGTGCTTCAGGTGGAATACTTCCTGCTTCAATGAATAAGATACCTTTAGATTATGGCTCTAAAGAGCTAACAGATGCTGGATGTTTTTTAGGTTCTGCTGCTATTGTTGTTTTATCAGATAAAGACAGTATGAGAGATGTTGCTCTTAATTTATTGAAATTTTTTGAAGAAGAAAGTTGTGGTCAGTGTACTCCATGCAGAGTAGGAACAGAAAAAACAGTTAAGTTGATGAAAGAAAAAATATGGAACAAGGAAAAACTTGTAGATTTATCTGAGGTTATGTCTCAAGCTTCGATTTGCGGATTAGGTCAAGCTGCTACAAACCCACTTAATTCCGTTCTTAAGTATTTTGGAAATGAAATAAGTTATGAATGAAGACAAAATTAAATTTTACTTGAATGATAAACAAGTAGAAGCAAATAATGAAGAAACTATATGGCAAGTTGCAAACAGACTAGGAACGGAAATCCCACATCTTTGTTATGCAGATAAACCAGGTTATAGAGCTGATGGAAATTGTAGAGCTTGCATGGTTGAGATTGAAGGTGAAAGAGTTTTAGCTGCTTCTTGCATCAGAAAACCATCTTCTGATATGAAGGTTCACACCTCATCTGATAAAGCAAAGAAATCCAGAGAGTTAGTTTTTGAACTGCTACTAGCTGATCAGCCAGAAAGAGATGTTGCCCATGATAACACTTCCGATTTTTGGAATTGGATAGACAAGGTTGATGCTAAAGAGAATAGGTTCCCAAAAAAAACTCCTTGTCAACCTGATACTTCCCACCCAAGTATGGCGGTTAATTTGGATGCCTGTATACAATGTAATCTTTGTGTACGAGCTTGTAGAGAGGTTCAAGTAAATGATGTAATTGGAATGGCCTATAGAGGAGAAAACTCAAAAATAGTTTTTGATTTTGATGATCCTATGGGAGATAGCTCATGTGTTGCTTGTGGAGAATGCGTTCAAGCTTGCCCAACAGGCGCATTAATGCCTGCGACATTAGTAAATGAAAAAGGCGTAGGGGAGAGCAATGTAGATAAAAAAGTAAATAGTGTTTGCCCATACTGTGGTGTCGGGTGTCAAATTGAGTACAACGTCAAAAATAACGAGATAAAGTATGTAAATGGCATTGATGGACCGGCAAATAAAAATAGGCTTTGTGTAAAAGGAAGATTTGGTTTTGATTATGTTACCAATCCTGAAAGGTTAACTAAACCTTTAATAAGAATAAAAGATAAAAAAAAGGACTTACATCCAAGCATAGATTTTTCAAACTTACATGATTATTTTAGAGAAGCTACATGGGAGGAAGCATTAGACTATGCAGCAAAAGGTTTTTTAGAAATCAAAAAGAAAAGAAATGGAAAAAGTAATCTTGCAGGCTTTGGATCAGCTAAGTGTTCGAATGAAGAAGCGTATCTTTTTCAAAAACTTATTCGAACTGGTTTCAATACCAATAACGTTGATCATTGCACACGTCTCTGTCATGCGTCATCTGTTGCAGCATTATTAGAAACTATTGGTTCAGGAGCTGTGACTGCTCCGTTTTATGAAGTTGAACATTCTGACGTAATAATTGTTATAGGAGCTAACCCAACAGAAAATCATCCTGTTGCTGCTACCTTCTTTAAAAATGCAGCTAAAAAAGGATCTAAACTAATAGTTATGGATCCTAGAGGTCATGCTCTAAAAAAGCATGCAACTCATATGTTACAATTCAAGCCAGGTTCAGACGTGGCTCTTCTGAATTCAATTATGCATGTAATAATTGAAGATGGTATATTTAATGATGAGTATATAAAAAAACAGACCTTAGGCTTTGATGACTTAAGAAGACATTTAAAAAATTATCCACCTGAAATAATGGAAGAACAAACAGGTATAGACGCAAATTTGATTCGTGAAGTTGCACATCTTTATGCAACAACTAGTAAGGGAATTATTTTTTGGGGTATGGGGGTATCACAACATGTACATGGTACTGATAATGCAAGATGTTTGATTTCATTAGCTTTGATGACAGGGAATGTTGGCAGAAGAGGATCGGGACTTCATCCTTTAAGGGGTCAAAATAATGTTCAAGGTGCTTCTGATGCTGGTTTAATACCTATGATGTATCCTGATTATCAACTAGTTGAAAAAGATGAAAAACAGAGCTTTTTTGAAAAATTCTGGAATACTCCTTTAGATAATAAAAAGGGATTAACTGTAGTTGAGATTATGGATGCTATTCACGAAGATACTATTAAAGGCATGTATATTCTTGGAGAAAATCCAGCTATGTCTGATCCAGATTTGAATCACGCAAGAGAAGCTCTTCAAATGTTAGAGCATTTAGTTGTTCAAGATATTTTTTTAACGGAAACAGCAACTTATGCAGATGTAATTTTTCCAGCTTCAGCTTGGCCTGAAAAAAATGGAACTGCTACAAATACTAATCGACAAGTTCAAATGGGTCGTAAAGCTCTTGATGCTCCAGGTGCTGCAAAAGAAGATTGGTGGATCACAAATGAATTAGGAAAAAGAATGGGCTTAGATTGGAGCTATAAACATCCTAGGGAAATTTATGAAGAGATGTCTAAAACTATGCCTTCATTAAATAATATTACTTGGGATAGATTAGAAAATGAAAATTCAGTAACTTATCCCAGTAGATCGCCAACTACTCCAGGTGATGAAATAGTATTTGGAGATAAATTTCCAAATGAATCTGGGAGAGGTAAATTTGTTCCAGCAAGCGTTACATCGCCAAACGAAGTGCCAGATCAAGAATATGAAATGATCCTTACTACTGGAAGGCAACTTGAACATTGGCATACTGGAGCTATGACAAGAAAGGCTTCTAACTTAGATGCTATTGAGCCTGAAGCAACAGTGTCAATCTCACCTAATGAAATTCTAAAGAAAAATATGAAACCAGGAGATAAGATAAAAGTATCCACAAGAAGGGGAACTATTAATATAAGAGTAAGAGAAGACAGAGCCATACCTGAGGGTGTAATTTTTATACCTTTTTGCTATAATGAGGCTGCCGTAAATCTGTTAACTAATCCAGCTTTAGATCCTTATGGAAAAATTCCAGAATTTAAATATTGCGCTGCAAAAATAGAAAAGATAAATTAAGTTATGAAAAAATTATTATTAATATTATTTTTACTTACCGCGCCCTTAACTGCTTGTTCAACTTTTAATGAGATTAATGAAAAAGCTAAAGGGGATGGAGTTCCTTATATTCCTGGAATTTAAGATATAAATTACTTGTCGAATTTTTAATTTAATTGTAAATGGCTTTTTAAGTGCCGCGTTAGCTCATTTGGTAGAGCAGTTGATTTGTAATCATCAGGTGGTCAGTTCGATTCCGACACGCGGCACCATTTAAAAAAAAAATTAAGATTTAAAAAACTCGTAAAGAGCAATTGTTGCAGCATTTGAGACATTTAAGCTGTCAATTTGATAATGTTTATTTTGATGCATATTTATTTTAATAATCTCATCACATTCTTTTTTTACAAGATCTCGCATTCCCTTACCCTCAGAACCAAAAACTAATATTGATTTTTTTGTAAAATTTATATTTGAAGACTTGCTGTCTTCAGAAGAATCAAATCCATAAACCCAGTAACCATATTTTTTTAATTCAGAAATGCTTCTCTTTAAATTTGTAACTCTAAAGTAATTTACTATTTCTGCTGCACCTGATGCAGCTTTATATAATGAAGGTGTCAGATCTGGAGCATTGTCTTTTGCTAATAGTATTCCTTTGCAGTTGAATAAAGCACATGAGCGCATTATTGATCCTATATTTTGGGGATCAGTTATTTGATCTAAAGCCAATAACACAGATTTATCATTCACATTTTCATTTTTCACGAATTGTTGAAGACTTGGTCTTTCAAAATCATTAGTTTTGAGAACAATTCCTTGAGTAGATTTTTCTCCCCCATAAAGATTTTTAAATTCTTTTTGATTCAGAATAGTAATTTTCTCAATTGTTGATTTGTAATTTCTAGCAAATTCATGGTTGTTTTCAGTTATATGAAGCTCAAGATGAACTCTTTTAGTATTTAATAGAGCGGCTCTTACAGCATGCATTCCATGTATTATCTGAATTTTCCCAGTATTTAGGGATTTTTGAGGTTTATTTTTTGACATTTTTGTTTTATCACAGATTTGGGTATTAAATACAATCTAGATATATACAAATTCTAATTTTTTGTCTAAAAGGAGCGCGCTTTAAAGAACTTTCGTATCTTAAGGTGGAAGTAAGTTGTTTTAGATTGACAATCATACTACTTTATTAGTATGTGCCATTTCTTCAAATTTGGAGGGGTGGTCGAGTGGTTAAAGGCAGCGGACTGTAAATCCGCCCGCGTGAGCGTACGTAGGTTCGAATCCTACCCCCTCCACCATATTTGGAGAGTAGGAAAAAAGTGATGAGTGAGTGAGTGAGTCAGTTTCAAAAGCGGGTGTAGCTTAGTGGTAAAGCTCCAGCCTTCCAAGCTGGCTACGAGGGTTCGATTCCCTTCACCCGCTCCAAAACGAATAAAAAAATACTGGGGTAAAATAAAATGGCTAAAGCAAAATTTGAAAGAAATAAACCGCATTGTAATATCGGTACTGTTGGACATGTTGACCACGGAAAAACTACATTAACTGCTGCAATTACAAAAGTTCTAGCAGAATCAGGAGGAGCAGTATTTACTGACTACTCTAATATTGATAAAGCTCCTGAAGAGAGAGAACGTGGAATTACAATTTCTACAGCTCATGTAGAATATGAAACAGAAGCTAGACATTACGCACACGTCGATTGTCCAGGTCACGCAGACTATGTGAAAAATATGATTACTGGTGCTGCTCAAATGGATGGCGGTATTCTTGTTGTTAATGCTGCTGATGGACCTATGCCTCAAACAAGAGAGCATATTCTTTTAGCTAGACAAGTAGGTGTTCCAGCTCTTGTTGTATACATGAATAAAGTTGATCAAGTTGATGATGCTGAGCTAATTGATTTGGTTGAAATGGAAATTAGAGAACTTCTTACTTCTTATGAATTCCCTGGTGATACTATCCCAATTATCAAGGGTTCTGCTTTAGCTGCTTTAGAAGGAAGAGATGATGAAATTGGTAAAAATTCTATTTTAGAGTTAATGAAAGCAGTTGATGAATCTATTCCTCAACCAACAAGACCTATTGATCAACCTTTCCTAATGCCTGTAGAGGATGTTTTCTCTATCTCAGGAAGAGGAACTGTTGTAACTGGTCGTATCGAGCAAGGTCAGGTTAAAGTTGGCGAAGAAATAGAAATCTTAGGAATCAGAGAGCCACAAAAAACAACTTGTACTGGAGTTGAAATGTTTAGAAAGCTTTTAGATTCAGGTGAAGCGGGTGACAACGTAGGAGTGTTACTTCGTGGAACTAAAAGAGAAGAAGTTGAAAGAGGTCAAGTACTTGCAAAACCTGGCTCAATTAAACCACACACAAAGTTTAAAGCTGAAGCATATGTTCTTAAAAAAGAAGAGGGTGGAAGACACACTCCATTTTTCTCAAATTACAGACCTCAGTTTTATTTTAGAACTACAGATGTAACAGGAACAATCAAACTTCCAGAGGGTACTGAAATGGTAATGCCAGGAG
>JAQBWI010000134.1 GCA_027625355.1 Pseudomonadota bacterium | reverse complement strand
AATTTTATCATCCCCAAATTTTTTTACATCTTCAATAATTAATTTTACGTCATCTTCAATCTTTGAACTAGTCTCAACTTGTCTTAAAGAAAGGTGCTCATCTAAAAGCTCCCAAAAATTATCTGAAGTATAATGCAATAGCTTCATTTTACTAATAACTTAATCTCATCAATTATATTTTGAATTTTTTTATTATTTGTCTTAAATGCTGATCTGTTAATAATTAATTTTGATTGGACCTTCATAATTTCATCAATCTCTCTAAGACCATTAGCTTTTAAAGTAGCTCCAGTCGAAACCAAATCAACTATCCTTCTGCACATATTTAATGATGGAGCTAACTCCATCGATCCGTTTAATTTAATTGCCTCAACTTGAACCCCTTTTTTTGCAAAATATTCTTTGCTAATATTTGGGTATTTTGTAGCGACTCTAATATTACTCCATGTTTCTGGATCTTCTTTTTTTAACAATGTTTTTAAGGCAGCAACTGATAAACGACAATGCCCTATATTCAGCTCTAATGGAGCATAAAGCTCTGAATAATCAAATTCTTTTATTACATCTTCACCCGCTATACCAATTTGCGCAGCTCCAAATGCAACAAACGTGCATGCATCAAAAGCTCTCACTTTAATAAAATTTACATTCTTATTTTTAGATAAAAAAGTTAATTTTCTTGATTTATCATCAAACATTTCTGATTCAGGGGCAAAACTAGTTTTCATTAAAATTACTTTTAACTCTTTAATTATCCTGCCCCTTGGAATGGCTATTATTATTTTAGACATAATTTTGGGCTTTTATATCTAGAGGTCGTAAAAAACTATAAAAACTTAATATTTTTTTCTTTTTATTGATGGACCAAGTTTGCCAAGGGTGTTTTCAATTTTTTCATAACCTCGATCTAAGTGATAAACCCTATTAATTTCACTTTCACCTTCGGCACAAAGAGCTGCCAATACAAGACTAACGCTTGCCCTTAAATCACTTGCCATTACTTGAGCTCCCTTAAAATTTCTTGAGCCTGTTATATAAGCCATATCTTTTTGTACTTTTATTTTAGCACCTAACCGATTTAATTCAGGAACATGCATGAATCTATTTTCAAAAATATTTTCTTTTATCTGTGAATTACCTTCTGCTAAGCTCATTAAAGCCATCATTTGTGCCTGTAAATCAGTTGGAAAACCTGGATATGGTGATGTTTGAATTTTAATACCATTTAATTTAGTTGTTGGCAAAATATGAATAATATTTTTTTCTATCTTTATATTAGCCCCCATCATTTTCAGTGAAGATATTAAAGCCTTAAGGTTCTGAGGTTCAACTTCTTTTACTTTAAATTTTTTATTTAACATCACTGCTGCTATAATAAAGGTACCAGCAACAATTCTATCACTCAAAATTTTATGATTTGATTTAGTTAATTTTTTTACACCAGTTATTTTTATAATTCCCTTATTAGAAATATTTATTTTTGAACCCATTTTATTTAAACTATCTACTAAATCTACTATCTCTGGTTCCATCGCAGCATTCTCAATAATAGTTTTTCCTTGTGCTCTTACTGCTGCCATCATAATATTTTCTGTTGCGCCTACACTTGGAAAAGATAACTTAATATGGTTTCCAATTAATTGATTATTAACCTCTCCAACAACATAACCATTTTCAACAGTAAAGTTTGCACCCAATTTTTTTAATCCATCTAAGTGTATATCAATAGGTCTTGTTCCAATAGCGCAACCTCCAGGAAGAGAAATTTTAGCCTTGCCAAACCGAGCCAACAAAGGCCCTAAAATTAATACTGAAGCTCTCATTTTTCTCACAACATCATAATCGGCATCTCTGTTAACTATTTTTTTACAATTCAACTCAAGATTTGCTCCATTTGATTTAATAATTGCACCATAATTACGGAGAAGTAACGACATGTTTTTTATGTCATCCAATTTGGGGATATTACTTAATTTAAGAGTATTTTCAGATAAGAGCGCACTAACCATAATGGGTAAGGCAGAATTTTTAGATCCTTTAATTGATATCTCTCCTCTTAAATCAGCACTACCTTTAATGATCAATTTATCCATTTTGTTTTTTTGAAGCTTTCTTTCTTTTAAGAATATTAGATTTAAGTTGTTTTTCTAAATTTGAAATCCTTACTTCTTTAAGTTTTTTTTTATGCTCAGATCTTTTATTATTAATCTTTTTTTCCATGCAATAATGTTTTTTATGTGGTTTTTTTAGCAATAAATTCATTTGCTATTTTTAGCAAATAATCTTTTCTCTCCTCCTTTAATTTTCTATAAGACATCATTACCATTCCCATTCTTGGATTTTTGGATAAAACTTCTTTATTATTATGAATAAAACTCCAATAAAGGCCATCCACAATATCCGACCAATTTCCTTTTTTGTAATTACTCATTTTAATTATATAGTTTGAACCACAAATATACGGTTTAGTTGAAAAAATTCCACCATCACTATACGTTCCCATACCAAACATTAGGTGACATAACCCAATCAGATGAGTCCACAAACATTTCCATAAACCATTTGTAGATTTCTTTCGGATGTAATTGAGATAAAGTCATTATATTACTTAAATGCATTAGTCTTATTATATGATGAGCATAACCATATGTATTGACGTCTTTAATTGCATCATCTATGGGATCAATTCCTGTAGTACCATTATACCAATCATCTGTTAATTTTCTTTGGTGGTTAAAAAAGTTTGTATTTTCAAGCTTATCATCATAATTTTGATAGATGCCTCGCATAAACTCTCTCCATCCTATAATTTGTCTTACAAACCCTTCCAAACTATTCAAGGGTATTTTTTTATCTTCATTAGCTTTAAGTATTGTATTTATTATTTCCTTTGGGGTAATTAATCCTAAATTTAAATAAGGACTGAGAACACTATGCAAAAGAAAAGGAGAGTTTTTTTTTACGGCATCTTCATAATCTCCAAAACTGACAATTTTTTCTTTTATAAATAAATTAAGCGCTTTTATGGCATCTTTCCTTGAAGATCCTAACCAATAATTATTTGAGTCTCCTGGGTGGTTAGAAAAAACTTCATTAACTATTTTTTTTACATCTTTTAATACTTTGTCTTCATTAAATTTTGGTAAAACTGGTATTTTAAAGTTATC
>JAQBWI010000133.1 GCA_027625355.1 Pseudomonadota bacterium | reverse complement strand
AAAAATAATACAACTTTTGAGAGAAATTGCCCAATATTGTTTATGGCAAAATTATACGCAAAAGAAAATAAGGTAAATATTAATATTGGATCACTCCTTTTAAGAGAGAAAAATAAAAAAAAATTAGTAAACAGATCTTTTCTAATTAATGACAAAGGAAAAATAGTCAAACGCTATGATAAAATTCATATGTTTGATGTTAATATTAGTAAGCAGGAAACTCATAGGGAGTCAGATACTTTTCAAGCAGGAAAAAGTATTGCTTTGCTAAATATCAATAAGGTAAGATTTGGTTTTAGTATTTGTTACGATCTAAGATTCCCAAATTTATTTAGAAAACTTGCTAAAAGAGGGGCTGAAATTATCTTAATGCCTGCAGCGTTTACTGTTCCATCTGGTAAGGCTCATTGGGAAGTTATGTTAAGATCAAGAGCAATTGAAAATAGTTTATTTGTTATAGCCACAAATATGTGTGGAACGCATCACACGAATAGAAAAACATACGGACATTCAATTTTGGTAAATCCATGGGGTGAAATAGTTGCAAAGGCTACATCTTCTCCCAAAATATTAAATACAAATATTAGTTTAGAAGAAGTTGTCAATGCAAGAAAGAAAATACCTGCAATATTAAATGATTAAAGTAAAATCGTTAGTAGACGGTATTGGAAATCAATTAATAACTGAGAAATATTATGACAATTGGGCTTTAAACTATGACCATACATTAAAAAATTGGAATTACAAAGCACCTGTACAAGCTGCTAATAAATTAATAAAAATAAAAGACAAAATAAGTTCTAATTTAGATTTAGCGTGCGGGACAGGTATGTTTGCCAAAGAGCTTAAAAAAATATATCCAAATATAGTTATTGATGGTTGTGATATTTCTTCAAAAAGTCTTAAAATTGCTAAACTAAAAAATCTTTATAGAAACTTATTTAAAAAGAATTTTGAAAAAAAAATTAAAATCACCAAGAAGTATGATTCAGTTAGCATGATTGGATCAATGACATATTGCAAAAAACCAAGCGCCTTACTATCTCTAATTACAAATTATTTAAAAAAAAATGGAATTTTTATATTTTCTCATAGAATTGACTTATGGGAGAGGCAGGATTTTGACTCAATAATCAATAATCATAATAAAGATTTTACTTTAATGCATAAATATCGACCGATAAACTATTTACCAGAAAATTCTTCATTTTCTAATAAGATAAAAATACGAATAGTGATTTTAAAAAAAAATTAATTTTTTTTATTAAATTGTTCCATTTTTTTTAGAGTTTTATTACTAACATGATGCTCTATACCTTCTGCATCAGCCCCAGCAGTTTTAAGATCTAAGCCTAATTTTTTTAAAAATGTCAAAACTATGATATGTTTTTTTTTCGAAACACTAGCAACTTCTTGACCTTTTAAGGTAAGAAATATTGATCTATAAGGCTCTTTTTTAACATAGCCTTGATTTTGAAGTCGCTGAATAGTTTTATTAGCTGTAGCTTGTGCAATGTCTAATTTATTAGCTATATCAACAATTCTTGCTTCACCCTTTGTATTTAAGAGATCGGCAATAGTTTCAAGGTAATCCTCAGTATTCTCTGTTCTATGAGCATCTCTTACTTTTTTAAATGACATATATTTAAGTATTCTAATTAAAATATATTTATAGCATTATAATATAGCCATAGCTATACTTTTATGTTATAGTAATTTTTTATGAACGCATTAATTTCAGCAATTAAAGATAAACAAAAAATTATATTTGCTAATGAAGGTCGTTTATTAAAAAAGTCATTTTTTGGTCTTCTAATTCTTGCTCTTGCTTTTCAAACAGGAGAGTTTGGTAATGTTGTCCGTCAATCTATGGTAGATGCATATCTTGCTGTTTCTGTTTTTGTAGGTTTCACTTTAATTGTGTTTATTGGTTTAGACTCCTTAACTAAATTTGATATTCATTCTTTTTTAGAAAAAACTAAAAAGTTCCACGTTCCTATCGCATCTTTATTGGGAGCAATACCAGGCTGTGGAGGGGCTATTATTGTTGTTACACAATATATACAGGGCAGGATATCTTTTGGATCTTTAGTTGCTGTGTTGACTGCAACGATGGGAGATGCTGCATTTCTTATTTTAGCAATGGAACCATCTACAGGTTTTTTAATTTTTATTTTAGGGATATGTGTAGGTACTGTCTCAGGCTATGTAGTGGACTTAATTCATGCAACAAATTTTATGATGGCAAATTCCGATATTGAGTTGGAGTTTGAAAAATTAAAAAAAACGTTTGTCTCTAATTTTAATATTTTCTGGCTTATTTTATTTGTTCCAGGTTTTTTCATAGGCATTCTGCTTGCATTTCAAATAGATGTAGATACCCTTTTTAATTTACCTCCTAATGTAAGTATTGTCTTATTATTAGGATCTGCTGGAGCAATTTTATCAATTTTTATGTGGTCACTTAATCCCTTGAGTGATTTTCAGTGTTCTACAGATAAAAGTAGAGGATTTCTTTCAAGAGTTATTGATACTACTAATTTTGTAACAACTTGGGTCATTAGTGGTTTTTTAGTCTTTGAAGTATTTATGTATTTTACTAATATTGATTTAAAATCATTTTTCGACTTATGGCTTCCATTTGTTCCTTTGATAGCAATACTGTTTGGGTTTTTGCCAGGATGTGGTCCACAAATTGTAGTAGCAACATTTTATTTAAATGGATATGTTCCTT
The DNA here is from genome assembly GCA_027625355.1 of Pseudomonadota bacterium. Taxonomy (GTDB): domain Bacteria; phylum Pseudomonadota; class Alphaproteobacteria; order HIMB59; genus CACPNW01. The sequence goes on along the minus strand of JAQBWI010000133.1, from coordinate 440 downwards.
TGTCTGCAGAAATTGGAAATGCTATATCCAATGATGGTGACGCATTATTTCCTGCAATAGCCCTTGCTCCAAAAGCGGCAATTTTGGCAACTATTTATAGTGGATTGCCAGCGATTATTGTGGCGTATAGTTATATGGTCCTCTTTGAGCTATAAAAAAACAAACTTACCTTCCAAGACTTGTAAGAGTTGTAAAAAACCTTTTGCATGGAGAAAAAAATGGCAAAAAGATTGGGAGAATGTTTTGTATTGTTCTAAAAAATGTTCCAAAAAAAAATAGAAATGTTAATTTTTTAGCATACCTATAACATATGGCATCAAAAACTTTATTTATAATTCTTGGAAATCAATTGTTTCCGATCAATGAATTAAATAAACACAAAGACTCTTATTTTTTTATGGCTGAAGATTATGAGCTCTGCACATATGAAAAGCATCATA
>JAQBWI010000132.1 GCA_027625355.1 Pseudomonadota bacterium | reverse complement strand
CTCACATTACTTTGCATAACATCAATAGCTGTAATAATAAAAAGTAAATATAAAGACATAAAAATAGGCTCAACATATACCCATCCCATCTGTGCCGTTATCGGAATACTGTAAAAATATATAAAAAAGAAAATGATAAGAATGTTAGATCTAAATTTATTTTTTATTTTTAAAAATGATATATATGAAATTAAAAAAACAAATAAAATAATTGCTAGTTGCGTTTCTTTAAATAATTCAATATATTCTTCACTATTTTGAATTAAAGGACCTTTATTTTGAGCCAAAAAAGAAATAATTAATGGTAAACCTGGAGTTCTGTTTCTATTATTAATCTCTCTAAAATCATATGAAACATCTCTTAAGTGTATTCCTTCATTCAAATAACCAAATGCATCTGGTGATCTATCAATTTCTGGTTTTTCATATTCAGCTGAAATATTAAGGAAAAAGATTAAAAAAAAGATCGAGACTATTATGAATAAAATTAAAAGAATATTTTCTCTAATTTTTTTGTTATAGAAGGTGTTTTTTTTATAATTTAGATGCTTTACAAATTTATGAATTTGACTAAATTTTTTTGAATCTGTCATATTTTATTATAAAACATAGGAATGATTTAACCTGTATTCAGTCAATTGAAATAAATTTTTATTACACTTAAAGATATGGATATTTTAATACCCGCAGCTGGCCAGGCAACAAGAATGAGGGGCTTACCAAAATTTTTGCTGCCAATAGATGAAAGCTACACAACACTTCTTGAAAACCATATTAATAATCTAAGTAATATTTTAGATAATCATAATCGAATACTAATTGGAATTAGGCCAGATTTATTACCTATAGTTAAATCATTAAATTTAAGTTCAGAAAATCTTATTTTTATTGAAATGATAACTAGTACTATGAATGAAACAATTCTAAATTTGACTGAGAATTCTGATTCACACTATTTTCAATTGATAATGCCTGACACATATTTCTTAGGTGTGCAGCCGTATGCTCAGTTAGAACCAAACCCTGAACTATGTGATTTAGCTATTTGGAAAATAAGAGATGAGCAAAGAGGAAAGCTAGGAGAGGTTAAGATTGATGGAAATAATTTTTTGAGTGATATTGTTGATAAAAACCCAAATACAATGTTTGATTACTCTTGGGGCTCGCTTACTTTTTCTAGAAAACTTTTCAAATATATAAAAAAAGAAGATCCTCACATTGGCTACTCAGTATCCTCAGCATTAAATGATAAACAGCAAATTTCAACAAAATTTATAAATGGAAAATATTTCGATTGCGGAACACCTACAGAGTATATTGAACTATTTAGAGAGTTGTTGCTCTGAAAAATAAATTAAACTGTAACATTATAATTCCTTTTTATGAAGAGGATGAAAACTTTGAAGCATTAATAAAAAAAATTGAAGAAATTGAAGAAACTGAAGAAATTTTTACTATTGTTGACAATGGATCAAGCAGTAACAGAATACAAGATTATTACTATAAAAATAACCCCAATAAAGAAAAATGGACCTTTTTAAAAATTCAAAATAATATAGGCTTTGGAGGTGCTGTTAAGCATACAGCTACCTTTGTCAACGAAGATTTTATTGCTTGGATGCCAGGTAATAATAAAGTCGATCCAACTGATTTACTAGAGTTAATTAAAGATCCAGAAAATTTACAAGAAAATCTCCTTGTAAAAGCAAAAAGATCGCAAAGACCCTTAATAGCCTCTTTTAAAACTTTTATATTCAGTATATTATTTAGTATTTGGTTTCAAAAGTTAATGTTTGATAATGGTGGTACGCCAAATATAATTTCAAAAAATATACTATTAAACATTTCTAATTCACCAAACGACTTTTTATTTGATGTATTCATCTACTATTATTCAATTGTCAATGGCTACAACACTAAAAGACCAAAAGTAGCATATAAAAAGAGACTTTATGGAGAGTCACATTGGCAAAAAGGTTTTAAGTCAGAATTCAAGCTGTTATGGGATGTTTTTTCATCAAAGAAAATATGGAGAAATATAGCACAAAATGATATGAAAAAGAAAAAAACCTAGTTTACTTTTTTGCCCCCCGTCTTACATAAACATCTGCTAAAAGAGGAGTATCAACTTTTATATAATTTTTATCTAATGAGGTTAGAGAACAACGATTGTTTATAGACTGAAACTTCGAATTATTTGCCAGATAAAGTCTATTTTTTTGCACTTCCAGATTCATACATATAACTAAATCTGAATCAGCTTCAAACACATCCTCTGGTTTATTAAATTCAATGTAGTTTAATTTAGCCATCCTATAAAAAACATTTTCTAAGTCTTCCCAAAGGAAACTTGGGTGAACCATGTAGTAACTACTTGGAATATCAAAGTAATAATGTATCAGATGGTTATCTAATGAAACTATATTATTTATTTTATAGTCTTTACTTAATATTTCATATGTATTAAAAACAGGGTAGTTGCTTTTGTCATAGTTAATGATATTTTGGTATGACAAGATTGTAGCATTAGGCAAAGTTGTAATTAATATGTACAAAATATAAATAGAAAGTAGCTTCTTTATAATCTTTGTGTCTACAAAATTGAAAAATATAGTCATAAAAAATATAAAATACAATATATGATGCCAGTAGCCTCGACCTGCAGCACCATACACATATAATGAAATCGTTATTAACAACATTACAAAAATACTTGATTGGTTAAAGCTTTTGAGGGATGGTATATTCACTAAAATTGATAAAATCTTTGTAGTAAAAAATAGTAAAAAGAAATATAAAATATACTTTAAGTTTTCATTATTTATGGACTTAATAAAAATAGCTTTGTATATTTCATAAAAATTCTCATTATTTTCTACATATGAAAAAGGAATTATAAAATTTGTGATGATGTAACTAGATAAGGAATTATTTAGTGAGTAAATTAAAACTACAACAGAATAGGGTATTAAAAACCCAAGTCCTAATTGAATAATTTTTTTTAAATCAAATTTATATGTTGCCAGTTCAAATAATCCTATTAATAGAACAAAAAGTAGTGAAGAGATACTAATTAAAGTTGCTAATGAAAGAAAAAAACCAATTAAAAAAATATTCAGTTTGTTTTTATTTTCTTCAAAAATTAAATTTATCACAACTCCTAAAAATAAAATTAC
>JAQBWI010000131.1 GCA_027625355.1 Pseudomonadota bacterium | reverse complement strand
ATCAGTGCTTTGTCTCTAATATCTGTAATATCATCTGAATTAAATAATGGATTAACTATTTTGATTATATCTTCTTTAAGTAATTCTTTTTTTTGACCCGATTTTATATCTCTATTTCTGGAAATTGCAGCCATTATTTCAGATATTTGAGGATTTTTACGGTCAAAATTAAAGTTATTTATTCGATATTTATAAGTAATTGATGCCAATATCCTTTTTATTGTAGATGATTTATATGATTTTTTACTAGCATTGGAAGAGGGTGCATCAGCATTATTTTTTTCACTTTTACCTTTTAATTCAATTGCTTCTTGGTTTGTGTGAAGCCAATTTAGATAACCTTCTGTTAAATTATACGCATCTTCTATACTATCGACTTCCAATGGGTTTGCGTTGAATCTTTTTTTTGAATACGTAACGAATTTTAACCAATCTCCATCATAACTTTTTTGAGTTTTTTCCGCTTTTGACTGTAACTTTAGTTTTTCTACAGTTGGATCTCTAGGTATCTTAATTCCCATATTTTCTCTTATTTTATATGTTACGATAATTACAGTTATCGTAACATATAGTCAAGTTAAAATATAAAACATAATAAATTCATATATTTATAATAATTATATGAAGTTATAAATTACCTCAGTATCAACATATCGATTTTTAATTTAATCATATATACTGCATTTAGTGTATGATGAATGAACTTTTATTAGAGATTCCAGTAAATTCAAATATCTTTGTTTTGTCTGGTGCCGGTATTAGCAAAGAATCTGGAATACAGACATTTAGAGACAGTGATGGTTTGTGGAATAATCATCGCATTGAAGATGTAGCTTCGCCAGAAGGCTTCTACCGAAACCCTACTCTTGTATATGATTTCTATAATAATCGTCGAAGAGAACTTAATTCAGGTACTGAGGCTAATAAAGGACATTTTGATCTAGTTGGGTTAGAAAAATCATTTAAAATCAATATAATAACACAGAATATAGATGATCTGCATGAGAAAGCAGGGAGTTCATCGATTATTCATATGCATGGAGAGCTTAACAAGGCCAGGTGCATTATGAATGATAATCATGTGTTTGACTGGTTTGAAGACCTAAATGATGTCCATAAATGTCCTGAATGCGGTTCTCAAATGCGTCCTCACATCGTCTGGTTTGGTGAAATGCCTCTCCAAATGGATGAAATTCATGATTTGGCAGAGCAATCTGCCCTATTCGTCTCCATTGGTACTTCGGGTGAAGTTTATCCTGCTGCAGGCTTTGTTACGATGTTCAAAGACATGCGTAAACCAACAGTCGAGTTAAACTTAGAGCCATCTCGTAACCAAGATCAATTTGATTATGCAATTCATAAACCTGCAACATTAGCTGTAGAAGAGTTTACTAAATTACTGTTAAAATAATTACCCACGGTTTTAATAAGATACTAACATATGTTTTTATTTAGGTATTTTCTTATTCAGAATCACTTGCATAAATATCTTTATGACTAAATTAAAAATAGATTACTCCGAAGCTAGGAAGCAGTACATCAAAGGTAATTATACTGATGAAGGACGTACCTTCCCTTCTCTTCCAGAAATTGCAAGAGAATTTAATTATTCTTTATCAACACTAACTAAACATGCAGCCAATGAAGGTTGGTTAAAACAACGAACTGAAAGATTAAAACTAAAAGATATTATTAATATGAGAAAAGATTTTATGGGTAAAGCAGTTAAGCTAACGAAAGTTTGTTTTAATGCAATATCTGCAGCAGAGTTCTTAATTAATAAAGTTGAAGAAGAGCAAAGAGAAATCAATGAGGGGTTAAAACCTTTTGAAATCTCTCTTGCCTCCAAACAAATTTGGATACTTAGGCAGGCAATGAATCTAATAGTTAATTCTCAACAAACTTTAGATTTAATTGAGAATGGCTATATGTGCCCTCTTGATGATATTGGCCTATAAATAACTTTAGCCATTTTTATCCTCCTTCTTTTTTGGAGAATACAAAATTTCATTTCCCATTAACCATTTTGGCGGTTGGTATTTAATTTCTTTGGGCTGATTAGTTGTTTTATGTTGCTTTATTTCTTTTAGTAACTGTTCTGCTAATTTTAGCGACTCTAGCACCGTCGGCTTAGGTGTTGACATAACGTCTCCTTTTTAGCTATTTCACATTAGTGTGGGGTTGCAATACAGATATCAAATCACCCATTCCATTTGCTTGATTGTGGAATAAAAAAAACCTCTGCAGCATGGACTGAGAGGCATTTTTAACGCGTCTCAGTTTAGCTGCTTGTCTCCCGCAATCTAGTTCAAATCGGAGTGATTTCCTTATATCAACAAATAGATAATAAATCAATGAGGATAATAGGAATTAGATCTAAGACAATGAGGAAATGCATAATCTTTTTCCATCATTGATAGCTTCTGTTAATCCTTTTAAAGACCAGATATTTGATGGGATATCAAAATACTCTTCTGATTTAAAAGAGTCTTTATCGATGATTTCAATATTAAGATTTTCATAGGATTTAAGAAAATCAATATGCGTGTCTAAATCATAGTTACCGATGGATATCCACACTTGATGTCCCATCAACATTGGAAACATAAAACGTACATCTCCATACAGTTCATTATCATTAATTTTTATTGCTAGTTATTTATCCTGTAAGTTTGTAAGATTTGAATTATTTGCTGCTGTATAAAAAGTAAATAAGTTCTCTACCCTATTACAATTAGCACTTGGAATATAAAAATATAATCTGTCCCCATGTTGAATTTGACCATTCATAGAAACCATCACATTTTTTTCATTAATCTTTTCAATAGACCATGAATAATCTTCTGCTTTAAGTGAAGTGGTACTGAGAAGGAGTAAGATAATTAGTTTTACGACGACATAATGAATATTTCTACTACCCAGTACCACAAAGAATTATTACTGATGAAATTAGGCAAGTTCGTGATTAAAATAAGGTAATATTGTGGGAATAATCTATTTATGAAAACTTAGACGTAAGTCTTTTGTTGGTTCAGCTGTGCCATAGACACCAACCGATTGAGCAAGTTTTTTTATTTTATCTATAGTAAAATAATCTACTTTATCAGTACAAATTGTTCCCATTACAGCTTCTGTAAAATAACCAGGATAATTTGAATTAAATAATGTTCCAAATCCAATACATTCTAAAAGACTTCCATTAGTGTG
>JAQBWI010000130.1 GCA_027625355.1 Pseudomonadota bacterium | reverse complement strand
GCCAATATTAATGAATGAAATAAAAAAAAGATTCATTGAAGGTCTTAAAAATAATAAACCTCAAATTTTAACTACGGATTTAATTGCGGATATAGAGACACCTATATCATGTTTGTTAAAGTTAAAAAAAAATCAGAAATATTCATTTTTATTAGAATCAGTTGAAGGAGGAAGTCTTAGAGGTAGATACTCACTCATAGGCTGCGATCCTGATATAGTTTGGGAAGTTAAAAACAATAAAGCATTTATAACTTATCTAGATAATAATTATGATTATGAAATATCTGAAAAGCCAATAGAGTCTCTTAAAAACCTAATAGAAAATTCAAAGTTTGATAAAGGGGAAATAGAAGTACCCTACCCCATTCTTGTCGGTTATTTAGGTTATCCAATGATTCAATATATGGAAAAAATAGATCTAAAAAATTCAGATAATATAAATATACCTGACTCAGTTTTAATAAGACCTAAAATAGTAACTGTATTTGATAATATTAAGGACAGTATAACTGTGATGACAGTAGTATATCCTTGTAAAGATAAAGACGTGGAGAACACCTATGAAAATGCTCAAAAAATTTTAGAAATAAAAGTAAATCAATTAAAAGAAAGTCTTGTCCAGACAAAAAAAAATCAAATACAGTCAGATCTAAATTTTGTATCAAATTATTCTAAAAATGAATATTTTTCAATTATTTCACAAGCAAAAGAATATATTAAAAAAGGTGATATTTTCCAGGTTGTTACTTCTCAGAGATTTGAAACAAATTATGATTTAGAAGCAATAAGTTTGTATCGATCTCTAAGAAGATTAAATCCCTCTCCCTATTTAGTAAATTTAAACTTTGATAACTTTGGTTTAGTTGCTTCAAGTCCAGAATTATTAGTTCAACTAAGAAAAGGAAAGGTTACTATAAGGCCAATTGCCGGAACTCGTAAAAGAGGGAGGAATGCAAATGAAGATCTTGAATTATCAAAAGATTTACTAGAAGATCAAAAAGAACTTGCTGAACATTTAATGCTTTTAGACTTAGGAAGAAATGATGTTGGCAGAGTGGCTAAAAATAAATCAGTAAAGGTAACAGAGAAAATGATAATTGAATATTACTCTCATGTTATGCATATTGTTTCAAATGTTGAAGGAGTCATTGATGAAAAATACGACGCCGTAGATGCATTAAAAGCAGGCTTTCCAGCTGGAACAGTCTCAGGTGCTCCAAAAATTAGAGCGATGGAAATAATTGAAGAGCTTGAAAATCTAAATAGAAGTTTTTATGCTGGGTGTATGGGATATTTTGATGCAAATGGAGATATGGACACATGCATAAGTTTGAGAAGTGGATTAGTAAAAGACAAAAAACTGTATGTCCAAGCAGGTGGTGGAGTAGTATATGACTCAAATCCTGATGATGAATATCAAGAAACATTAAATAAAGCTAGAGCCTTGATGGCTGCAGCTAGAGACTCTTACAAATATAATCAATGATACTTTTAATCGATAATTACGATAGCTTTACTTACAACGTAAAGCATTATCTAAACGAACTTGGTGCAGAAGTAGGAATTTATAGAAATGATAAAATAACAATTAATGAAATCAGACAAATTAAACCCAAAGCCATTGTAATTTCTCCAGGGCCCTGCACACCAAATGAAGCGGGTATCTGCCTTAACCTAATTAATGAGCTAAAAACTACATTTCCAATTCTAGGTATTTGCTTAGGTCATCAATCTATAGGTCAGGCATTTGGTGGAAGAATCATAAAATGTAATGAAATTATGCATGGAAAAATTGATAAAATGAAACATTTTGGTCACGATATATTTAAAAATATTGAAACTAATTTTTTAGCAACACGATATCACTCTTTAATTATAGACAGAAATACCCTATCAAAAGATTTTATAATAACAGCAGAAACAAATAATAAAATTATTATGGGAATAGCTCATGCACAACTGCCAATTTATGGTTTTCAATTTCATCCTGAGAGTATTGGAACTGAGGTTGGTAAAAGTTTATTGAGTAATTTTTTAAATATTATTGATTATGGACATTAGTAATATAAAAAATAAATTAATCTCTCAAAACAATTTAACTTCTGATGAGTCATTTTTACTTTTTAACGCTATCATGAATGGCGAAGTAAATGAGATTGATATATCTGCAATTTTAATTTCCCTTAAGATAAAAGGAGAAACTAAAGATGAGATACTTGGTGCAACAAAAATTATGAGATCAAAGTCTCTAAAAATTGAAGCTTCAGACAATGTCGTTGATACTTGTGGCACTGGAGGTGATATGTCAGATACTTTGAACATATCTACTGCTGCCTCCTTAGTTGCTGCTAGTTGTGGTGTAACAGTTGCAAAACATGGGAATAAATCTGTAAGTTCTAAATCTGGGTCTGCTGATATGCTTGAAAAAATTGGCTATAAATTTTCAGATGACTCAAAAGTTTTAGAACAACAATTAGAAAATAATAATTTTTGTTTTATGTTTGCTCAGTATCATCACTCAGCAATGAAACATGTAATAAATGTAAGAAAAACTCTAGGAACTAGAACAATTTTCAATCTTCTAGGACCATTAACCAACCCTGCAAATGCCAAAAATCAACTCTTAGGTGTCTATGACAAAAGATGGCTAAATACTCATTGTGAAGTGTTAAATGAATTAGGTTCAAATAAAGTAATGGTTGTTCATGGGTTTGATGGATTAGACGAGATTACTCTAAGTCAAAATACTTATATATGTGAACTAAAGAATAAAAAGATTACAAATTATAATTTTGATCCACGAGATATTGGATATGAGTATATTTCACTTGACGATATAAAAGGTGGCGATCCAAAATATAATGCTGAGTGTTTTATGAAAATGATTAATGGAGATTATAATCAATTTCAAAAAATTGTTGAAATAAATGCAGGTGCTGCAATCTTCTTATCAGGAAAAGCGATTAATATAAAAGAAGGGGCTTTAATAGCTAAAAAATTTATTTCTGAAGGCAAAACAAAAGAATTTATATCGAGAATTACTAATGCATAATATTTTAAAAAAAATTTGCGAAGATAAAAGATTAGAAATAGAAATTTTAAAACAAAAATGCTCACTTAACTCTCTTAAGAAACTTATTTCCGATGAAATAAATAAAAGAGACTTTAAAAATGTTATTATAAAATCAAGTTTAGAGAAAAGAAATTATATTATTGGGGAAATTAAA
>JAQBWI010000129.1 GCA_027625355.1 Pseudomonadota bacterium | reverse complement strand
TTTCTTTTTTGTAAGGAGGATCAATGAATATCATGGATGGTTCAATTATAAAATTTTTATCTAAACTATCAATGGCGTTTCCGGTTATTATTTCGAACTCATTTTTTTTACAAATTTTTTGACAATTTTTTGTTAATATTTTTATGACATTATCATTATTTTCAATAAAATATGATTTTTCCATACCTCTAGAAATAGCTTCTAAACCAACTGATCCTGATCCTGCAAAAATATCTATAATGGATTTATTTTTGTATAGTTCAATTGAATGTTTGATTGCATAACTTTCTAAAATAGAAAATATAGCCTCTCTTTTGAAGGCAGAAGTTGGTCTTACCAGCTTGCTTGGGACATCTAATGTTGTTTTTTTATATTTTCCTCCAATAATATTAGGCATCTTTTATTACTTTAATTTCTTCAATTTTACCCTCTTTTAAATTTCCAAGTTTATAGGGTCCATATTGAATTCTGATTAACTTCACAATATTCCAGGAAAAATATTTACAAATATTTCTTATTTCACGATTTTTACCTTCTTTAAGTTTAGCAATTATCCACGTGTAGGCCTTATCTAATTTATCTATTTTGATTTTAATTTTATTATAATTAATATTATCTATTTTTATTCCTTTATTAATTTTTTCAATATCTTTTTTTTCTATTTGTCCGTTTATACAAACTCTATAAACACGCTCATATCCTTTACTAGGTAATTCCAATCTTCGAGAATAATCTCCGCTACTTGTAAATAATAAAAGTCCTTCACTCATAAAATCTAATCGCCCAATGCTAATCATGCGTGGAAGGTCTTTTGGAATTAAATCAAATATTTTTTTTCTATTCTGATCATCTTTTGTAGAACAAATATATTTTATAGGTTTGTAAATCTTCCATAATCTAATAGTATTTTGTAATTGTATAGTTTTTTTTCCAATGGTTATTTTATCACTATCATTTACTGTCTCACTTGGATGTAAGCATAAATGATTGTTGATTTTTACTATTCTATTTTCAATAAGTTTTTCAGCTTCTCTGCGAGAACAGAACCCCGCATTAGCAATAAATTTTGCAATTCTCATTTTTTTAAGCATGCTTTATAAAATCTTTAACGATCGCTATATCAGCATCTGTAATTAAAAACTCAGGATGCCATTGTATTCCTAAACACCACGGATGTTGTGTATGTTCTATTGCTTCTATAACTTTATCTGAAGCAAAAGCTGAAACAGTAAAATTTTCTCCTGTATTTTTAACTGATTGATGATGGGCACTGTTAACTTTTATTTTATTTTTTTTAATTATTTGAAAAAGTTTTGAATTATTTTTTATTTCAACTTCATGACTTACTTCATTCCTTGGATTGGATTGTTCATGTTCGATGCTAGTCTCTATTGAAGTGTTAATATCTTGAATTAAATCACCACCAGCTGCTACATTCATTAATTGTTCTCCTCCACATATTCCTAAAATCGGTTTTGATGTTTGAATAAATTTTTTAAATATATTAATTTCAAAATTAGTTCTTTGATTTTTTAAATTTCGAGAACCATCTGAAGTTTTTGAATATAGACTAGGGTTAATATCAAAGTTGCCACCTGTAATAACTAAGCCATCTAATGTTTTTATTAAGTAATCATTTAATGAATTTTGGTGAAATAAAGGAAATGGGATCGCTCCAAATTTATGTAAACAAGATAAATAATTTTCTCTTATTGCGTACCATGGAAATTTTGAGTATCCACCGCTTACTTCATAATCTAAAGTAATCCCTATGATTGGATTTTTCATAAAATGATATTATAATTTTATTTAGATATTTACTATATGAACATCAATTATTTTATGAATGAAGCAATTACAGAAGCGAATAATGCATATAATAATAATGAAGTTCCTGTTGGAGGTGTTTTAGTTGATATTAAGACAAATCAAATAATCTCTAGAAGTCATAACCAGGTGAACAAAGAAAAAAATGCTATGTATCATTGTGAAATTGATTTGATAATGCACTCTTGTAAAACATTATCCCGAAAATATTTACATGATACAGTTATTTTTGTTACTCTTGAACCTTGCTTAATGTGTGCGTCAGCCATAAGTGAGGTACATATTGATAAATTATATTTTGGTGCATATGATAACAAGAATGGAGGAATAGAAAAATTTAAGTTTCAAACAAAAAGAGAACATATCTTTAAAACTGAAATATATGGCGGTATAATGGAGAATGATTGTAAGGCTTTATTAGAGAAATTTTTTAAAAGATTGAGATAATGAATTCCAACATAAATATTCCAGAGTACGGTGTTTCCCAATTCAATAAAGCTATAAAAGATATAATAGAAGATCATTTTAGCTATGTGCGTATCAAAGGTGAGATATCCGAAATTCGTGCGGCAACTAAGGGTCAAATTTATATTACTCTTAAGGATAAAAACTCTATTTTAAGCGCTGTTGTTTGGGAGCAAAAAAAAAGATCCCTTACTTTTGAGCCTGAAATGGGTATGGAGGTAACATTAACAGGTAGAGTTACTACTTGGTCAAAATTTAAAACCACATATCAAATTGATGTAGATAAAATAGAAATTGCAGGAGAGGGCGCTTTATTAAAAATAATAGAAGAGAGAAAAAAAAGACTTAGAGAAAAAGGTTATTTCGATCAAGAAATTAAGAAACAAATTCCTTATTTACCATCGAGGATTGGTGTTATTACTTCACCTACAGGCTCTGTAATTCATGATATTATCAATAGGGTTTCAGAACGGTTTAAAACTCCCATTGATCTATGGCCTGTTGCTGTTCAAGGTACAGAAGCGCCACGAAATATAATTGATGCAATTAAGGGCTTTAATTCAATAGATGATAAACATAAGCCAGATGTAATAATTATTGCTAGAGGTGGTGGAAGCACAGAAGATTTAATGGCTTTTAATGATGAACAGTTAGCAATAGCAGTAAGTGTTTCAGACATTCCTATAATATCTGCAATTGGTCACGAAACAGATACGACTATAATCGATCACGTATCTGATTTAAGAGCTTCAACACCTACTGCTGCAGCTGAATTAGTTGTTCCAGTTAAATCAGAGCTCACTAATATCGTAGGTAGCCTTAACCAGAGAATGATTTATGGAATGGATAATATATTTAAACAAAATTTAACCAATCTTAATAATTTAATTTCATTTCTTAAAACTCCAAAACAAATAATAGAGTCATTTAAAGAACGGTTAAACTATATGGGTGCTGGTTTAAAAAGAAATTTACAAAATAATATGCAA
>JAQBWI010000128.1 GCA_027625355.1 Pseudomonadota bacterium | reverse complement strand
AAATAAACTAATTATTAATTTCATCACTAAGTAGTCCTATTGATAAAGCGTAATACGAGGAACAATTATAATATAAAATATTTTTATAATTTGGATAAACTAAAAACATTCTTCCATCAATTCCATCAGGGGCAACTAAGCGTGCCTCTAAATCTGCTCTTTTTGGAAGGTCAGTACTATTAATAGTTTTGAAGCCTAATTTTGACCATTCTGGTAATGTTTTTGGAATTGATCTTCTTTTAACAGCTCCACAACCTTTTGGATTTTCTTGTTCTAAAGATGAGTAGAAATTTTTAATATTTTTTGGTGGCAAAACTTCTCTACCCCAAGTACTGTCTATTGACCATGGATTCTTATCTATGGATGTTAAATAATTTGCCGTACTAGCAAAAGCATCTGCAAAACTATTCCATATATCAATTCCTCCACCATCCCAATCATAAGCACTTTCAATGAAGGTAGTTGGAATCATTTGAGTCATCCCAACTGCCCCACCCCAACTTCCAATTAATTGTCCCGAGGGAACAAGTCCATCATCTAGTATTTTTAAAGCTGCAAATAATTGTTTTCGATAAAAATCACTTCTTCTACGATCAAATGCCAAAGTTGTTACTGCAGTAATTGTATCTATTTTGCCTTGGTTTCTTCCATAAAAACTCTCCATTCCTAAAACTGCTATAATAAATCTTGGTTGTATTCCAAAAAATCTAGAAATTTCTGATAAAAGATCATCATATTCTTGAAGCATATTTTTACCTGCAACTATTCTTGATTTATCAACACGATAATACAAGTACTCTTCAAGAGTAATAGTGGACTCTGGTTGACACCTATCTCGTAATATAATTTTTTTTTGAGGCTTAACATCAGATAAATACAAGTTTACTGATTTATTACTAATACCTATGTCTAGAGCTTCTTTTCTAACTTCTTGCAGCCAATTATTCCAATCATCCTCAGTGGGCATTGTTGGTTTTTCACAAGCATTTATAGTAGTTGCAAAGAATATAATAATAAACAAAAAATATTTAAGAAACATGATACCAAAATAACAAATTTTTTTTAATTCGTATATTTTAATATCCTTTATATTTTGACTTTAATTTAATTAAAAGTATAACAAAACTCGCAAAAACGGAGAGATGGCTGAGCGGTTGAAAGCACCGGTCTTGAAAACCGGCAAGGTGGCAACACCTTCCAGAGTTCGAATCTCTGTCTCTCCGCCACTCAATTTATCAAGTAAAATTATTTAATCTTATCTAAAATCTGTTTTGAGAGATCAAACCTATTTGAATTTAAATTTCCCATAAAGTCATAAAATATCTTCTGATCTGGTCTTAAAGTAAACTGGCTATGTCTATTCATTGATAAATCTAATAACTTTTCAGGATTGCGTGGTTCATTCTTATAAAATCCAATTACTATACCTTTTCTACTAAATTCAAATTGCTCAACATTATATTCAATACACAATATTTTTATTTCGATTAAATTGAATAAATTATTCAATTCTTTTGGAATTGGTCCGAATCTATCTCTTAACTCAATGATAATATTTGATAACTCTTCATTATTATTAACACTAGATATTCTTTTATAAATTGAGAGTCTCAAATCCAAATCATCAATAAATTTATCAGGGATAAAAATTTCCTCAGGTATTTTGATTGTTGGCTGAAAGATATTTTTATGACTATTATCATTTGATATTTTTTGTTTTTGAAATAAAATTTCCTCTTCTAACATCTGATGATACAGCTCAGTTCCAATTTCTTTAATAAACCCGCTTTGCTCCTCACCAATTATTGACCCTCCTCCCCTTAATTCCAAATCTTGCGATGCGATATTAAATCCAGCGCCAAGAGACTCTGCTGAATTAATAATTGATAGTCTTTTTTTACCATTATCTTTAAGTTCATTTTCTTTATATGTAATATAAGCATACCCTCTTTTAGATGATCGACCAACTCTACCTTTTAGTTGATAAAGAGCGGCTAGAGAAAATAAATTAGATCTGTAAACAATAATGGTATTGACGTGTGGTAAGTCTAAGCCATTTTCAATAATATTAGTACTTACCATAAGAGGAACTTCTTGGTTATAAAACTTAGTTATTCTACTTTCTAATAAAGAAGGAGCTAATTGACCATGTGTTACGACATACTTAATTTCGGGAAGGTATTCTTCTAAGAAATTTTCAATAAATGGAATATCTTTTTTTCTTGGCGTCACAAAATAAACACCATTTTTTCTTCCATAAATTTCTCTTTTTATAGCTTCTTTGATTGTAATTTCATCAAATTTTGCAACATAACTTCTAACGGCTAATCTTTCAAAAGGTGCAGTTAAAATTAAGCTTAAATCCTTTACCCCAGACAAAGACATAGAAAGAGTTCTTGGAATAGGAGTAGCAGATAATGCCAAGACATGAGCATTTGGGGCAATCTCTTTGAATTTTTCTTTTTGTAAAGTACCTAGTTTTTGTTCTTCATCGTAAATAATTAAACCTAAATTTTTAAATGATAATTTATCACTTAATAAAGCATGTGTTCCAATAAGAATGTCGATTTTTCCTTCAGCACAATCACTAAAAATTTGTTTTTTATCTTTTTGCGATACTAAACGTGATACTTCAGCAATATTGATATTGAATATGCTAAATCTTTTTAAAAAATTATTATAATGTTGTCGTGATAAAAGTGTGGTTGGAACAAAAACAATTGACTGAATTTTTGATTTTGCCGCAAGAAATAAAGCTCTAATTATTACTTCCGTCTTACCAAAAGCAACATCCCCTACTATAAGCCTATCACTCGGTGTGCGTCTATCAAAATCATCTATTACATCATTAATAGCACCTAATTGGTCATCAGTTTCAACATAAGGAAATGTACTACAAAACTTATCATATTCTGTATTTGCAGTATTAATAGGAAGAGATTTAGATTGTAGTCTTTTTGAAGCAATCTTTATTAATTTTTTTGCAGCATCTCTTATCTTATTCTTAGCTTCTGCTTTTCTTTTTTGCCAACTTGAAGCTCCCAATCTATCTAAATTAATTGAATTCTCATCTTCATCTCCATACTTTGTAATATAATTAAGATTTTCAACAGGTAAAAAGAGTTTTTGACTATCTGCAAACTCAAGTTCTAAACAATCATGAACAGAATCATTTAATTCTATTTTTTTTATATTATTAAATCTACAAATACCATATTCAGAATGTACCAATAATGATCCTTGTGATAATTTATTTAGCTCTTCAAAAAGAAATTTCTTTTTTTGATCTTTTTTCCTCGACTTAACTGCTAATGAGTAT
>JAQBWI010000127.1 GCA_027625355.1 Pseudomonadota bacterium | reverse complement strand
GCTTTAATTGCCCTGGATCATCTATAATATTATAAAGAGCACTTTTAGTATCTTCCAACGATAAAAATCCTTCATCTGTTTTTCTTTGAATCCTATTCACTTTCATAACAGGTATATCTTTTGTGAATTTAAAAGGCTCTACCATTCTTATAGTTCTTAGCTCTTCATGAGAGAAAAACTGTCTCATGTGAGTTGGCATTAAAGTGTATTGAAATTTTTTTAAACTAGTTTGATCAAAATTTTCTGGATAATAAAAATAAGTATATTTTCCATCTGTAATATTAATACCACCTCCCCAGTAGCCATAAAGAGCAGTATAATTTTCAGAGTCTTTTTTCAAAAAATCTAAAATAGATTTCCCCTTTACTTCTTCTGGAATATTTAAATTATTTAGGGATAGAAAGGTTGGCATTAAGTCAATATTTTGTGTAACTGTATCTCGAGTCTCACCTGCGTATTCTTTATAATCAGGATGATGAATAAAAAGAGGAATATGAGCAATTTCATTGTACATAGGCATTCTATTTTTTGCCCACCAATCATGCTCCCCAAGCATAAAACCATGATCAGTTGTCAGTATTAAGGTTGTATCATCCCATAAATTATTTTCATCAAAGTAATCTAAAATGTTACCTAGTAAATGATCACATAAAGCCACCAATGCTAAATAATTGGCTTTTAATTCTTCCACTTCATCATCTGATTCTTTTACTTTATCATATTGTGGCCAATCTAATCTTGGTCCTCGATAGTTTGTTTTAAATTTCTTTCTAAATCTTTCAGGTGCAAAAAAGGGTTCGTGAGGATCAAATGTTTCTAATTGTAAAAACCATTCATCCGCATCTTTATTGGTTTGAAGAAAATTTAGGGCAGAATTAAAACATTTAACAGAAGGAAAGTCTTTTTCTTCTTTGATAAATTCACTGTTTACAGCGTAACGATATCTTCCAGATTCTCTATCGTGAATATTTAATTGAGATTTATGAAATTTTTCTTTAAATTTTTCTAATGGCGGTTGAACCATTGCTTTCCATGGATCACTTTCTTGTCCTCTAATAAAATCCCAGCTGTTAAAACGATTGTGGTAGGTTGCGCCTCCATCTTCAAAATAATGATAATGATCTGTTATTAGGTGTGAGTATATTTTATTACTTCTAAGAATTTCTGGAAAAGAATTATCAAAGGGCTCTAAGGGCCCCCAACTTCTGTGTAAAAAACTTATTCTACCTGAATGCATATCTCTTCTTGCAGGCATACACGGCATACTTCCTACATAATGATTATTAAATTGAATTGATTTTTTAGCTAAACGATTAAAATTTGGAGTTTCAAGATATTTGCCTCCATAAGAATTTAACATTCTTAAGTTTAATGAATCAAATAATAAAAATAAAGTTTTCACAATTAGAATATTTTCAAATTATTGACAGTATAATCCTCTTTCATGGCCTTAATATAATATTAAATTAATTAATTATTTAAGTCAAAATTGGGTCTTTAACAGGATAAATTGGTACTCCCCCTGGTGATTGTTCAGTTCCAGAAATTTCTATTGTGCTAATATTGCTTCTCCACCTTGTGCTTAAAGCAAACATTATTCCATCAACAATATCTCTAGGCTCAAGTAAAGTAAAACCAGACATAAATTTTTTTGCTTTTACCTTGTCATCAAAAGCAACGTTACCAAAATTTGTTTTTGTTCTACCTGGACAAATTTCAGAAACTTTTACTCTTGATCCACTTAATTCAATTCTTAAACTTTGTGCAATACGATGAATAGCTCCTTTTTGACCACCATAAATGGTACTCATTTGTGGGTATAAGCCAGCTAATGAGCCCATAAGCACAACGTGACCTTTTCTTCTTTTGATCATCCCTGGGACGATTGTCTTTAATAGATGTAAGTAAGACTCCAAATTAATTTTGGTAGAAATTTCAATATCATTTCTTGAAGCTTTTAAAATCCCTTCAGCGCCTCTGCCAATACCTGCATTAGCAATCAAGATATCAACTTTTAATTTTGATAAAATTTCATAAATTTTATCAGTATTGGTTAAATCTAATTCAATGATTTTAAATTTAAATTTTTTTTGTAATCTTTTAAGCTTAGCAATATTTTTATCTAAGGCATAAACATCAACCTTTTCTTTTAAAACTCTTTTTAAAGTTTCAAGGCCTATCCCATCGGCTGCACCAGTAATTAGCACACTTTTATAAATTTTATTGATCATCTATTTATTGCTATTATAGTTAATATTCTTTTTATGTATCTAAGCAAACAAATAAAACAAATAAATATTTTACCAAAATATAATATTGTTGAAAAAAAGAACTGCATTTTGCATTTTGGTATTGGTAATTTTCATAGAGCTCATCAAGCTCTTTATGTTCATGAATTACTGGAACAAAATAAAGATTTATCAATTATAGGAGTGAACCTAAGATCAAATAAAACTAAGGAAAAGTTAGAAAAACAAGATTATCTCTATTCTTTAGTAGAAATATCCGATGATCAAAAAAAAATTACTATAATAAACTCAATCAAAGAAATCTTATTTGGCTTAACGGATAAAAATAAAATAAAAAATTTAATATCCTCCCCTGAAATTAAATTGGTAACTCTGACGGTGACAGAAAAAGGATATCATTTTGATGAAAATAAAAATTTATTGTTAAGTGATGAAATTATTAATGATTTAAAAGATGAATTGGTCATTTAAGTTTTGGATTAATTCAGAGATTTAAAAAAAATAAAGAAAAAATTACAATCTTAAGCTGTGATAATTTATCTGAAAATGGAAATATATTAAAACATTTATTAAAAAGCTTTATTGAGAAAATTGAACCTGACTGTATTGAATGGTTTAAAACTTATGTTCATTTCCCCTTATCGATGGTTGATGGAATTGTGCCTAATAATAATAAAACTTCTGATTTTTTTGATCTCTCTTATAAAGACAATGCTCTTGTCGTAACTGAGCCCTACAGAGAGTGGTATATTCAGTCACAGGATACTCAACTAAAAAAAATATTAGATAATGACAATATCAATTATGTAGATGATGTTAAATTTTATGAAAATATTAAACTTAAAATATTAAATGCTTCGCACTCAGCTATCGCATATATAGGACATTTGCTTGGCTATGTTTATGTTCACGAAGCTATTAATGATGATATTTGCTATAAATTTATCTCTAATTTTTTAGACAGAGAAGTTATTCCAACTTTATCGCACAAAAATGGATTTGATATAGAGGCATATAAAAATAAAGTTTTAAAAAGATTCAAAAATAGTTTTATAGAAGATAAACTGTTAAGAATTG
>JAQBWI010000126.1 GCA_027625355.1 Pseudomonadota bacterium | reverse complement strand
TAAACATTATCTCTTTGTGCTAATTTCTTTTGTTGAGCGTTAAGAATATGATCTCTTTTACTTCCACAAATAGATGTTTGCCGCCTCTGAATTCAAAATAATCAAAACCAAAGAATTTTAAGTCAGTTATCTCCTTTCCAAAAACTTTTTCCATTAAAGAAAAAGATTTTGGTCCTTGAACAGCCATAATATCAACTTTTGGTTCAATAATATTAACGTTATAATTTTTTCCTATCGCTAACCCCTTAGCAAATAAAATAACGTCTGAATCTGCAATTGATAACCACCATTTATTTTTATTAATTCTTAAAACTATAGGATCGTTTATTAAACCAGCATTATCATCTATAATTGGACAATAATAACAACGACCATCTTTTGATTTTGATAAATCTCTACATGTCATTAATTGTACAAGTTCAGCTGCATCTTCTCCGGAAATTTCAACTTGTCTCTCAGCAGCTACATCCCATACTTGGACATGCTCTTTTAAATGATAATAAGTTTCTTCTAATGTCCCCTCAAAACCAGCAGGTAGAAGCATATGATTGTATGTAGTGTAAGATGTTAAACCCTGTTTTTCTATTCTAGAAGTATAGGGTGTAGACCTAAGTCTTTTGGCTTTTGCTATTTGAATATTACTCATTTTATTGGAGTCATTAATTATTTCGATACTCGAAGTCTACAAGATTCATACAATTTAAGAACAATGCTAATTAACTAAATATTAGGAAAATACCATTGTTGCGTAACCTAAATATATAATTAAACTTAATAGTGGCGAATTGATCATAATTAATCTAATGGCCGTCCTGCATTAAGGAATATAAATGACAGATAATATTAGAAATATAGCAATAATAGCTCACGTTGATCATGGCAAAACTACTTTGATAGATAATATCATGAAACAAAGTGGGAGTTTTAGAGAAAACCAATCAGTTGATGAAAGATTAATGGATTCCGGTGACTTAGAAAAAGAAAGAGGAATTACTATTTTAGCAAAACCCACATCTGTTGTTTGGAAAAATACAAGAGTAAATATTATTGATACGCCTGGTCACGCTGATTTTGGTGGAGAAGTAGAAAGAGTACTGGGAATGGCTGATGGAGTAATTTTACTCACTGATGCTGCTGAAGGTCCGATGCCGCAAACAAAGTTTGTTTTAGGTAAGGCTCTAAAACAAGGGTTAAAACCAATTGTTGTTATTAATAAAATTGATCGAAGTGACGGCCGTCCAGAAGAAGTAGTGGACGAAGTATTTGATCTTTTTGTTGCTCTTGAAGCTAATGACGAACAATTAGACTTCCCTATTCTTTACGCATCAGGTCGAGATGGATGGTGCACAAAAGAGCTGGAAGATAAAAGAGAGAACTTACACCCATTACTTGATTTAGTTCTTGATTATGTATCACCGCCTAAAGTCGAATTAGACAAACCTTTTGCAATGTTAGCCACTCTTTTAGATTCAGATCCATTTTTAGGCAGATGCTTAGTGGGTAGAGTGGAACAAGGTATAGCTGATGTAAACGCAAGTGTTCATGCTTTAAACTTAGATAAAAAAATTATTGAAAAAGGAAGAATGACAAAGCTTTTTCGATTTGAAAGCAATAATAAAGTCCCAGTAGAAAAAGTACAAGCTGGTGATATTATTTGTATCGCAGGATTAAAAGATGCTTCTGTATCAGATACAATTAGTGACCCCTCAGTTTTAACACCCCTTAAATCTACCCCTATTGACCCCCCTACTATGTCAATTACAATTACAGTTAATACATCACCACTAGCAGGATTGGACGGAAGCAAAGTAACTTCTACAATGATACGTCAAAGATTACTGGATGAAGCTGAGTCAAATGTTGCAATAACTTTTATGGAAAACAGTAATAGAGACTCTTTTGAAATTGGTGGGAGAGGCGAATTACAATTAGGTGTATTAATTGAAACAATGAGAAGAGAAGGGTTTGAAATGTCAGTTTCAAGACCACGAGTTATTTATAAAGAAGATGATCAAGGTAATAAACTTGAGCCAATGGAAGATGTAACCATAGATGTTGATGAGGAATTCTCTAGTTCAGTAATTGATAGCATGAATAAAAGAAAAGCTGAAATGCTGGATATGAAAAGTGCTGGATCTGATAAAACTAGAATAGTTTTTCGTGTTCCTTCAAGAGGTTTAATTGGTTATCAAAGTGCATTTCTCACGCAAACAAAAGGAACTGGGGTCTTAAATAGAATTTTTCACTCGTATGATCTTCATAAAGGTCAATTTGCTGGAAGAAGAACTGGTGTATTGATTGCAACTGAGACAGGAACTTCTGTTGCCTTTGCATTATGGAAACTACAAGATCGAGGTCCAATGTTTATAGATCCACAAACTAAGGTTTACCAAGGGATGATTATTGGGGAGCACACAAGAGAAAATGATCTTGATGTAAACGTATTAAAAGGAAAGCAATTAACTAACGTTAGAGCTTCAGGAACAGATGAGGCAGTAACTCTTATGCCACCAAGAAAAATGTCTCTGGAACAAATGATAGCTTATATCAAGGAAGATGAATTACTAGAGGTTACACCTAAAAACTTAAGATTAAGAAAAAGGTTTTTAATACCCCATGAGAGAAAAAAAGCTTCTTAGTGCTTAATTCCTAAAAAATATAAGACACTCGTCAAATCAGTATTATTTATTTGATTATCAAAATTTGCTTTAACAATATCTTGTGCTTCAAAAGCTATAGGTAATCCTACCGAAAGTAACATATTCATATCATTTGCAGCATCACCAATACCAACGATCTGATTTTTTTTTAAATTTAGTTTTTTAATTAAATTATTAACTATTTTTTCTTTATAATTTGCATTGATTATTGGGCCATTAGTAGTTCCATCAAAAAGATCACCAATAACTCCAAAACTATTAGAATACTCATGATCTATTTTTAAATAATTTTGAACATATGAGGTTATTGGTTTAAATCCTCCAGAAACTAGAACAGTAGTAAAATTATTATCCTTTAAAACTCTAAATAATTTCTTTGCACCTTTTTTAAATGTAATAATGCGTTTAGCCTCCTCTAATGATGACAAACGCAATCCTTTTAAAAGATGAACTCTGTTTTCTAAAGAAGTAGAAAAATCTAAACGACCTTTTAGTCCCAAGTCAGTAATTTGTTTAACTTCTTTGCCTTTACCTAAAAAATTAGCAATATCATTTAAAGTTTCATTTTCAATAATTGTTCCATCCATATCAGAAATTAAAAGTTTCTTTTTTCTCTGCGCTGATAACTGTAAACAAAAATCAACTTTACTATTTATTGATCAAGGCCGGCAAGCCGTCGTACATGCACA
>JAQBWI010000125.1 GCA_027625355.1 Pseudomonadota bacterium | reverse complement strand
AAATAAAGATAATACTCTACCTGACATTAAGGATGAAAATTGTCATGACCTTTACATTAAAAGATTTGAGCAACAGTTTAAAGAAACGGGTAAAAAACCGATGATCTTTTTTGATAACTTAAGATCCCTTTCTAACTTTAATGAAAATAGTAGTGATGAGTACAACTCTATCAATAAGTTTTTTTTAAAGTTAAAGGCCCAAGGATATACACCGATGATTATAGATCATACTGGAAAAAGTATAAGTCTGGGGTTTAGAGGGACCTCTGGTAAAACAGATAATGCTTATGTCTGTTTGATCCTGGATCCCGATAAAGATAAATCTTGTCTTAAGTTTACAATTAACTTCGACAAAGGAAGAGGATTAAAGCCAAATTTAACTGAGGATTATACAGTTCAATATTCTTTTGATGGTGTTTGGAGTGAAGGGGTTTCAAATAAACAGGAAAAGGTTAACTCAGAAAAAGCACATGTGTCAGAGTACAAAAGACAAGGAATGACCCAGAAGGAAATTGCTGAGAAAATGGGGATAGCTATAGGCACTGTTAATAGATATTGTAAAGAATTAGACGAGGATAATAAAAATTCAAATTTCTAAATAACCACAAAAATGAATAAATGAATATTCAAATATTCATATTGTGTATATATGAATTTACTGAACCTCCCGCCCCCACAAAGTTTTGGAGCTCACCCTGGGCCTTGATTACTTACTATTTTTTACGTCGTTAAGTTAGGTTCTTTGGCCCTGAACCACGGTTATTGGTTAAAAATTCGACGTAAGTTATTTTTTAAAATTCTTTCTAATTTCCTCAACACTATATGGTGGATTTTTTCTATGGACCATTCGGTGACAATTTGAGCATAAAACTGCGAAGTCCTCAATCTTGAACTCTACTATTTCTCCCTCCGGCAAATCTTGAATTTGTTTTTTATGATGTGCCTCAATATATTCTTCTTTTTTTTTATTTAGACTCAATTTTCCATATATCTTCTTAAAGTTAAAACCACATGCTTCACAGGTAGAACCTAGTTCTTTTTTAACTTTTCTAGAATTTGAATATGCTCTCTCAATTCTTCTGTGTGTTTTATATTGCCTCATTTCTTTTAAAGTTGTGAGACCTTCTGATGGTTTATAATCGTCTTCTGTACTATCAGTATCTATTCCACCTTTATAAGATAATAATGTGTACAAACTTAACATATTATTTAAGTCTTCAATTAACTGCTCCTCACTAAAATCTTTTGAAAAGTCATACTCCGCTCCAAATGCATGTCCTTTCTCGTAAAGATAAGGTCTGGTAGTATTTCCTGATAATTTAGTTGATAAATCAATTGGTTTATATTCAAAACTCTTTTTAAACTCTGGAATTCTATCTCTAATAAAATCTGCTCTTCTTAATAACTCTTTTGCTGCACCTTCAGTTTTTAATTCTTTTTCTATATCCGTCATTCCTTGATTAAAGCTTAGATAGACACGTTTCATATCTATTGAAAATAGGTAAACTACATAATAACCTCTCATTGTAGATGTTGTAATTTCAGGATCTAGTACTGCTATCCAAGGAACGTCAGCCCAATTAGAATGTTGACCACAACTACTTCTAAATTTGAAGTGATCTTTATTTTTTTTCACATTAGGTTTTATTATTTCTTTTGAAACACTATTTAAAAATGGAGCCAAGGAACTATCTTTCATTGCCCCCATTTTTGCATTTAAATAATTAGATGAGATTCTTGTTAATGCTTCTTTAATCATTATTTGAGATTACCAAATCCTAAACGTTTAGTCTAATCCTTCAAAAGACTATAAGTTAATACTGCAAGTTCCAGGGCTTAAACTAAACAGGATTAAAGTAGACTGAGGCGTGGCTAGTGATATCAAGATTTTTTATTTACCTTCTTTAATCACAGAGTGTGCTATTTTTTTCCAATTATAATCTGTGTGAATTGAATTTATAACAACAATTCTTCCCAAATCGAAATCAATCATTATTGATTGACCACCATAACCGCTCATACCCATAACATTTCTTTTTTTTGAGCTAATACCTGAAAAATTTGTATGAAAATGACCTGCATAACTTCTTGAGTTTAAATCAAGAGAGTTATCATCTTTCCATTTATTATTTTTTGGAATTCTTCTCTCGTGAATAGTTTTTAAATATTTGCCAACACACGTATCATTTTGCCAATCATCTAACATCGCTTTTGCTATACGAAGATAATCATACCTTGTTGCTTGAACTGAATATCTGATAGGGCCGTCTTCGTCCCTAACTTCATATTCTTTTTTAATTTTATTGTTTTGATTTTCTCTTCTTATTGTCTCATTATTATTTTTTTCAAACCAGACATCGTTTTCAATCTTTGCTTTTTCTTTAAAAACTTTGTCTAGTAAATCTTGAAAATTTCCGTCTGATTTGTGCCACACATAATTAATTACAATACTACTTATCAAATTCGTGTACTGATATTTACTATTACTTTTTTTACTATTCTTAAACACTCCATCTTTCATATGAAATGCTATTGTATTTTTATTTCCATTACTTGGGTATAGGCCTCCTGTTTTAATATTGAAATCTGCATATTGATGATGTCCTGCTGCCATATTCAATAGATCAATTAATTTTTGATCATAAAAAAGAGTGTTTTCTAATAATTCCCAATCATTAAGTTTATGATCAATGCTGCTTATATAGCCCTCACAAATAGCGTGACCTGTTACATATGAAACTAAACTTTTTCCAACTGATGCACTTGTGTGCACTGTATTGTTGTCATATAAAATTCCAAAACGATCTTTCGGTGTAATTTCATCAATTGTAATTTTACCATCTTCATAAAGTAAGTAGCTTAACATAGAAGTTTTGTTCATAGCCTTTCTTACTTCTTTCAAAGTTTTATCATCCTCAGCTCTTAAACTAATTTCAAATTTATATGGATTATCTGATTTTATTGATCCCGCTCTATCATTTACACTTTCAACTTCTTGACCTCTATAAAGATAATAAAGTGCAGTATCTCTATTTGGTTTTGATCCCCAAGGGATTTCGCCATATTTATAAAAATTAATATCTAAATTGCTTATAATTTCCATTTTTCCTTTTGGATAAGAAACTTGCTGGGAAAAAGGGTTGATTATTCCTTCACAATGACTATCGTACCATTCTTTACTGTATTTTTTATATTCTTTGCAAATATCAACTTCTTTAACATACTGTGTATGACCATTTTTAAATAACCAATCTGTAAATTCATTAATTTTTGCATCATTTGCAAAGACGTTAGTCGACAAAAACACTAAACTTAAAATAAAAATTATTTTTTTCATAATCCAAGACTACAGAATTTTTAACAATGATTCAATGATGCAAAAACCCAGGTGCAATTTCTATTAAGATATTTTTTTCGTGGT
>JAQBWI010000006.1 GCA_027625355.1 Pseudomonadota bacterium | reverse complement strand
GAAGGTTTTTAATAGTGCTTTTATCTGATTTATCTTCATAAAAAACGTGATAATTGGGTAGTGTTGGAACTATGTCAATTATATATCTATCTATTGCATTCTTAATTTCTTCAATTTTCTCATTATTAAAAAAAGAATAAATTGCAGCATATCCATTTGATTTAAAATCTTCTTTGATTTTATTATCAGTAAAGTTCATATGTTAACCTTTAAAGTTATTATGTTTACATGATAACCTAATTAATATGTAATTCTACTTAAAATTTCATCTTATATAATTTTTATTAACACTTATTCATCTACTAGATTACTTATTTTTCTGTTAACCAGTTTTTATCAAATTTAGTGACTCTAACATACCTATCATCACAAATTCTCTCTACAATCTCACATTCATAAATACATATGAATTCACCCGATTTTAATTGAGCTACATCACTATAGCCAGAAGGTCCTTCTTCAATTACCTTACTCACATACCAAGTTTTTGCATCATCCTCACTGAGTTTAACGGTCAATCTTTTTCGATCATGACGTAAGTTACGACCAGGGGGTATCATATTATTTTCTAAATTATCAGGATTAATAAATAAAATATCTTTGATATTATTTTCTGAATCTTGATTACTTTTTATAATACTAGCCATGCAAACAGGTTCTAGTAAAGCATCATCAAATCCTCTTATTTTCCAATTAGACGATCCATCGGGACTAACTGCAATTAACCTTCTATCAATTTCAGACTCACTCCTTATGTTTAACATTACGGAAGAATCATTTAATTGCACTGGGATTGTTTCACTTGGGTTAATTAATACATTACCTTGTATAATATCTTCATGACAACAAACTATATCACCTCTTTCCCAAGTCATACCATTGTCATCACTATGAATAGATGTAATTATTGATGGACGATGGCCTAGGTGCCCTTTTCCCATTTCAGTTCCAGATCCATCTGAGAGCCATACGGGAATGATCATACGTCCATTTGTTAATTGAATTCCGTGACCAGGTCCTGTTGCACATACTTTCCAGTCATAATCATCATGAAAACGATTAAATGTCTCTGTAATTTCTTCTGGATCACTCCAGGTTGCTCCATCATCATCACTATACTTTCTAAATACTCTTGAATACTTCCAACAAAATACAGCTATGACTCTGCCATTACTCATATCAGGTATCATTACAAAATTACTTATAGGTCCGTCACCTATATCTTTATGGTTTGCAACAAGTTGTCTCTCAAGAAAAGTTTCAGCTTCATCTATACTTCTTCTCATAAATACATCATTAAAATCCCAATCCCCTCCTGAAATTGGCCTGCTCTCAGCAGTTGCCAAAACTGCATTATTCTTGGATACTGTAATTCCAGGAACTCTGTATGTTTTGTACCCTCCTTTTCTTGCTTCAAATATATCAATACTTTTAAACATGTTTCCTCCTTCTGTTTATTATCCCTTTACTCCACCAATCATAATTCCTTTTACAAAATACCTTTGTATAAAAGGATACACTATTAAAATTGGTACAGTGCTAAATATTATTAATGCCGCTCTAAGAGATGCTCCAGGCGGTGGCTGTTCCATAAATGAAATATTTTCCATTCCCTCCATTGTGGCTTGATTCAAAAGACCCCGAAGAATAATTTGCATTGGTTTAAGATTACCTTCAGTTATATAAATTGAAGCATAAAACCATTCATTCCAATGATAGACAGCGTAAAATAAACCTATCGTCGCCATTACTGGCATGGATAAAGGTAACACCACACTAATCAATATTCTAACAGGTGATGCTCCATCAATGATAGCTGCATCAATTAAATCTTTTGGTATATTCATAAAAAAATTTCGCATAATTAGAAAATACCATCCATTAATTAGAGTGGGAACAAACAATGCAAAAATTGTATTGCGTAAATTTAAGAAATCAACGAGTAAGAATTGAGGGATTAATCCTCCATTAAAAACCATTGTAAAAAAAACAAAAAACGTCAAAGGAATTCTATATGGCAGATCTCTTTGAGCAAGAGCATAAGCTAAAGTTGTAGTAAAAAGCAAATTACAGAATGTACCAAGAGTTACACGTAAAAAAGTAACTTGATAAGCGTTAAATAAAACATAACTTTTTCCAAAAAGAATATCATAAGCAACAAAACTTATTTTTTTTGGGTACAGAACATGCCCCCCTCTTTCAGCCCATTCAGCCTCACTAATAAGAGATGTCGATAGAACAACAATAAAAGGTAATAAAAAAGATAAAGTTAAAATTAATAACACCCCTACAATAATATAGTTATAGAAGATTTCTGTTTTGTATTGACTCTTCATATCAAACCTACCAAAGACCTGTTTGACCAAGCCTATTGGCTAGTCTGTTTGCAGTGTAAAGAAGGAAAAATGCAATCACTGCTTTGAATAAACCAACTGCAGCTGCAAAAGAATATTTTAATGCCAATAAGCCTTCCCTGTATACAAATGTATCTATTATATCAGCGACTTTGTAGACTGAAGGAGAATACAAAAGTAATATTTGCTCAAAACCCGCTTCAAGTAAATTACCAATTTCTAGCAAAAACATAATAACAATTACAAACATAATACTTGGAAGAGTAATATGCCAAGCCATCTGCAATCTATTTGCTCCATCAATTCTTGCGGATTCATATAATGCTGGGTCTATCGAGCTCATAGCAGCAAGATAGATTATGCTGCTCCATCCAATTGTTTTCCAAACATGAGATGTTACAAGAATGCCAACAAAATAATCTTTATTGCCTAAAAAATTTATACTGGAGCCTGTAAAATCATTTATAGTTTCTGTGATCAAACCACCACTAGTTGCAAGCAATGCAGTAATCATGCCTGCTGTCACAACCCAAGAAATAAAATGAGGAAGATAAGAAATAGTTTGCATTACTCTTTTTAAACTCATTCTCAAAACTTCATTTAAAAGTAATGCAAAAATTATTGGAGCAGGAAAACCAAATAAAATTTTTAATCCACTTATTATAAGTGTATTTTCAATAACATCATAAAAATAAACTGACGAGGTAAAGCGTTCAAAATGCTTTAAACCAACCCACGGGGCATCAAAAAATCCTTGAAGACCATCGAAAGGGGAAATATCTTTAAAGGCTATAAGCGCACCCGCCATAGGTACATAATGAAAAATAATAAAGTAAATTAAACCAGGTAAAGCGAGATAATAATAAAATCGATATTTCCAAATTTTTTGCATTATTATATTTTAATTTAAAGACGGGACAAAATCCCGTCTTTAATTTAGTTAAGTTTAGTTATTCCAAGACTCTTGCATTTGAGCAGTCATTGCATTTATCCAATCTTGCATGCCTGCATCATCAAGTTCAGCTAAAAATTCATCATATTCATCGATAGATCTTTCACCAATATAAAATGCTGTGAAATTTTCTGCAATCATTCGATGAATATCTCCAAGAGTTGGAGTTTCATCAGCTATTCTCCCTTTATCCCAAGCCATATACAAATCGATAGGTTGATGAGAGTCATCGAGCTTAGTTAAACCACTTCCAAGATAATTAAAGTGTGTTGCCCACAAACTATCATTTGGTTGCATATTTCCTTCATAAGGAAAGTTTGGTAAACCGAAATCACCAACATACTTCGTATCATTCTTATCTTTGGTGTTCACGACAGCAGGAAAGCCTTTTGTTTCATAAGACCAATGCTCACCTTCAATTCCATTTACACCAGTGGCATATCCATCTATAGATTGATCATTCCACATCCAGTTTAAATACTTCATAATTGCTTCAGGATTTTTAGCTTTTTTATTAATAACATAAGCTTGTGTACCACTCGCTCTTGTAGTAGCCATCCATCCTTGAGGACCCATAATAGGAGCGCGTACATATTTCATACCTGGGCAATTAGATTCAACTTTAGGCACAAGAATCGTAACTCGTGAATACCATCCGCTCCACATTGCTACATTGCATGTTCTAAAAACTTCTGACTCATCAAATTTAGACCAGTTATCAGGATACCAATATCCTTTATTATGCCAGTCATTCATAAAATGAAGATAATCTTTTATGCCATGAGCAAGAGGAACAGGTTTCACTCTACCATCACTTGGATCTATAAATGCAGCATTACCTGACATAGCGCCAGTAAAAGCAGCAGCAAATCCCATTGCTGGCTCTTCCCATTTATTTCCAGACCATGCTCTTGTTCCTGCTTTAAAATCAGGATTTATTTTTTGAGCAGCAGCCATATATGCTGTTAATTCTTCAACAGTTTTAGGCACATCAAGTCCCGCTTGATCCAAAATATCTTGTCTTACCCAAGTAATGTAAGGACTCGTTGCAGCTGTTCTTGGTATGCCCATGATGTTTCCATCTGCATCAGTCATATATTTCCATGATGTTTCAGGGATAGATCTTAGAAGAGCATCACCATGCTCAGCTAAAAGATCATTAAGTGGCATCAATGTTGATTTATAAACATCCCAGTTTGCGAAAAATAAATCTGGTGGATTACTTCCAGCTAATAATAAATTCAACTGCTCAGTAAAATCTTGCATGTTAGGAACAATTACCTTTGGAGTAACACCTGAAAGTTTTGTCACATGCGCCGTAACTTTTGCTAAAACGTCAGGGTCACTTCCTCCACCATCGAATGTAAGCATTCCTGAATTGTTAAAAATTGTAAAATCATGACCATCCGCTTTTAATGCTGTTGCTGAAAAAGCTAACATAAAAGAGATAGAAATAATTTTTATTAAATTAAGCATATTACCTCCAATAATTAAATAATAATTAAAAATAACCAGCTAAAAAATTAAAAATCTACAAAAATGATAAGTTGTCTATACAAGTTTTTATTTATTAATTTACCATTTTCTGCTAAATTTTTCATACTGTTGATAAAATTTTAAAAAATATTCACTAAATGACAATTTATAATCAAATTTATAAAAGCTTGTTAAAATTAATAACATCTGGATCTTGGAAAATAGGTAAGCAACTACCATCTGAAAATTTTTTAAAGCAACATTACAAAGTTAATAGATTGACTATTAGGAAAGCATTAGAAATTTTAGCAAATGAAAATTTTATAATTAAAAAAAAAGGCTCAAGAGCAAAAGTTATATCACGAAGACCTGTTCCAAAAGTTTATTTTTCAACTAGCCTTGATGATCCAGTATTAAAAAAAAAGAGATGGAGTATGATTGTGGAATTCACAAAGAAAAGATCTACTAGTTCAAAAAGATTCCTTAATGAAAATATTTTTCAAATTAGAAGATACTTTTATGATAATGAAACACCTTCATATATAGCAACAGGTCAAGTGTTAATAAAGTCAGTACCAGACTTAAATGAGAAAGTTTTTAATTTACAAAAATTTAATAATGCTTCTTTATCTGAAATACTTACAAATAAATTTAGTTTCAAAATTCATAAACAAAAGATAACATCTAACTCAGTTATTTTGACTAAAGAAGAGACAGATTTTTTTGATGCTCCTAAAAATTCTGCTGGAACAAAATGGGTAAGCTTTTATTTTGACATTAATGATCATTTACTCTTTATTGATACGGAAATATCTATAAAGAATATTAATATTGAATTGTACAATAAGGACTTATTAAAAAATGAAAAAATATAAAAGAGTTTTTTCAATCAACAATGATCTCGGATATCGTAATTATACAGTAAGAGATATTATTGATTTAAAAGGCAAAAAGAAACTCACCCAAATAAGAGTTACCAGTCCCCAAGAAGCTGCAGCAGCTGAAGAAGCAGGGATAGATTTATTACTAACCGGTCCTAGTCCTGAATTACCTAAAATACGAAAAGCAGCTGCTAAAACTTTTATGACCGTTGGTGTGCCATTTATTGAAAATCCATCAAAACGAGAGGCAACAAAAAAAGCTTTTGAAATCATAGAAGCTGGGGCTGACTCTTTGATGTGTCAAAATTGGAATTTAGATTGGATGACACATTTAAGTAAATTTAGAATTCCCTTTCAAAGTCATGTTGGTTTTATACCAAGACGAACAACTTGGATTGGCGGCATTCGATCTTTTGGCAAAACTGCAAAAGAAGCAATGGAACTATTAAAAGATATTAAAGATATAGAGAATACAGGAGCATGGGGAATTGAAGTTGAATTAGTACCTGAAAATATTTTGGCAGAAATTACAAAAATGACATCTTTAGTAACTATTTCTATTGGTTCAGGAAATGCTGCTGATGCACAATTTTTATTTACCGAAGATATATTAGGTCAAAGTCAAATACAATTTCCACGACATGCAAAAAAATATGCAAATTTTGAAAAGCTAATGCAAAAAATTCAAAAAGAGAGAATAAAGGCATTCAAAGAATTTAAATCGGATGTTAAAAAAAATAAATTTCCAACAAAAAAACATTCAATTTCATTAGAAAAAAAAGAATTGATAAATTTTAGAAAATTTTTGCATAATCGGAAAGTGAATATTGAATAAATGAAAAAAAAATACAAGAAAGTATATTCACTAGCTCATCAAGCAGGTTATAGGAACTACACTGTCAGAGATTTACTCGAACTCAAGAGCAGAAAGAAACTAACGCAAATAAATGTAATTACGCCTGAGGAAGCGGCGGCTGCAGAATTGGCAGATATTGATTTATTAATAACAGGTGCTGATAGATTAAAAGAAATTCGTGAAGCTGCTCCAAATACATTTCTAACTTGTGGTATTAAATATACAGAACATGAATCAAAAGAGAGTATTGCTAGAAAATGTTTTGAACTAATTGAACTGGGTGTGGACTCCATTCATACAAATTCATGGAATATGAATTTTATAAAATATATCAGCGAATTTAATATTCCTCTTCAGGGACATGTTGGATTTGTTCCAATGAAATCTACTTGGACAGGTGGTGTAAAACCAGTAGGAAAAACACTCAAAGAAGCCATTAAAGTTTATGAAGATATTATAGAATTAGAAAACATTGGATGTTGGGCAGTAGAAGTAGAATGTATCCCAGCAGATATACTCGCTGAAATTAGCAAAATAACTAAAATGCTAACTATATCCATAGGCTCTGGAAGTAAAAGTGATGTGCAGTTTTTATTTGCTGAGGATATATTGGGTTATCACAATGACTCTTCAAAAACACCAAGACATGCAAAAAAATATAGAAATTTTGATAAAATTTACCAAGATATTCAAAAAGAAAGAATTAAAGCATTTAAAAAATATCAGACAGATGTAGAATTTAAGAAATTTCCTGCAAAAAAACATTCTGTTTTAGCTGATCAAAAAGAATTAATGAAATTTAAAAAATTAATCACAGATTGGAATAATGGAAATAAGTAAAAATATTCGAAGGTTAAATAAATCTGAAATTTCCCAATACGATAGAGATGGTTTTATAAAAAACCTACCTGTTTTTTCTAAAAGAGGAGTTGAAGAATTACAAATTTTTTTTAATGAATTAAAAAATCGTTTACCAAGTAACGTCGATATTAATAAAACAAATATGTGGCATAAAGCTAGTAAAAAATTTTATGACGTAGCACACACTCCTGAAATTCTAGATTATGTAGAAGATTTACTAGGACCAAATTTTTATTTGTGGGGTGGGCAATTTTTTTATAAACCTGCCTTGAGTAAAAGTATTGTTCCTTGGCATCAAGACTCTCAGTATTGGCCTTTAAAACCTTCAAAATCAGTAACAGTTTGGCTTGCCATTTTTGATACAGACAAGGATAATTCAGCAATGAAGATTGTTTCAGGTAGTCATAAGACCAAAAAATATTTACATACTGAAAACAACAACAGTGATTATATCCTTAATCAAGAAGTTGACGATGAACAAATTAATAAAGATAAAATTATTTATATGAGTTTAAAAGCTGGAGAAATATCTCTTCACTCTGATGCTCTTTTGCACGGATCTGATGCGAATTCTTCTGATCGACCAAGATGTGGTATAACTTTTAGATATTCTCCTTCACATGTAAAAGCAGACCTTAATGAATGGCCTTTTTTTTCAATACAAATTGCTAGGGGTTCTAAAAAACATACATTAAACCCAGTAGCTCCAATACCTCGCGGAGAGGCCACGCCTATTAGAGGATTTCAATTTCATCAGGAGTTTGAGAGTCAATGGTAATGAAAAAAAAAAAAGAAATAATAGTATATCAAAACCCTGATCCTCTTCTCGTGAGCAGACAAGGAATTTTTCCAGGTATTAGTTTGTTGCCCAATAACGACTTATTAATAATTTTTTCTATTGGTCAGGCATTTGACTCTTCTGATCAAAGAGCATTTGTAACAAAAAGTACTGATAATGGAAGAACTTGGTCAAAACCAAAAGAATTACATAATCATATTTATGATAATCACGAAGAAACGGATACGTTAAAACCTTTGCTCTTACAAAATGGAGAAATGATTGCGACTGGTTATGCTTTTGTAAGGCCAGATGCCCTTACCCCAATTGTAGATCCTATTTCATTTGATGTGTTACCCTTAAAAAATAAAATAAGTTTTTCAAAAGACCTTGGTGAAAGCTGGAGCGTGCCTAATGTTTTTAATGTCTTGGATAAACCTTTAGAAATTTCAGGCCCATGTATTCAGTTAGCAACGGGAAGAATTCTTGCTGCTTGCCCTCCTTTTCATTTAGGGGAAACAGGTCACTCAGGCTGGATTATTTATAGTGATGATAATGGAAAAAGCTGGAATAAATTATCTGATTTTTTTAATTCTCGAAATGGTGAAATAGCTGCTTGGGAATGCAGACTTTGTGAAATAGATAATAATGGTGTTGCTGTTATTTTTTGGACTTATGATAATATCAAAAAAATAAATTTAAATAATCATATTGTTTATTCTCATGATGGGGGAAAGAGTTTTGGTGAAGCAATAGATACAGGTGTAAAAGCACAAGCATCTAACTTATTATGGCTTGAAAAAAATATTATTTTAACAATTCACTCTCATAGAGAGTCTCCATCAGGACTGATCGTAAGAAAGGTTAATATTGAAAATGATAAGTTTGAAATTTTGGATGAGCTTGATCTATTTAAAAATGAAAATATGGGGAGTGACTCAACAAATATAAGCAAACAATTTGGAAGTCTTAAATTTGGTCAACCATCACTTATCAAACTTCAAAATAATGAAGTATTTGCTACCTGTTGGTGCTATGAAAATAACCAACACATTATCAAATCCTTCATAGTAAATTTATAAAATGTAAAAAAAATGTTTAAACTTATTTCCAGTGAGCCAGAAAAATTAAAATTTATGAGTTATTTTCATTTTTCTACAGCACTTCAAATGTGTGCAGTAATAGGCACTGTAGCGGCCCCCCTTACTCTCTATTCTGTAGAATTAGGATTAAGCTCCGATGAAATAGGTATTCTGGGAAGTTTAATGGCTTTTTGTCAAGTATTGGCATTAATTAGTATTCCTATTACAGTTTATTTTGGAAGCAAGTTAGTTTCAATTAGCACATTATTTACTCGGTATATTTTTCTTTTAATTTTTTTAATTGTTCCATTTTATCAAGATAATCTAACATTAGTTTTTTATTTATTGTTTATTTCGATGCTCATGTTTGCAATATGTAGGTCTCTATCAGAGGCAGCTTTTGTTCCTTGGATGCAGGAATTTATACCCCGAGATGTGAGAGGTAGAATTATTGGTATCAACGGAATTATTTGCACTCCCTTTGCACTTGCTGCCTCCTATGTGATTAAAATTTGGCTAGATAGCAGAGTAGGCTTAGAAAGATTTTATCCTGTTTTTATAATTGCAATTATTCTAGGTCTAATATCAGCATTATTGCTAATCAAAATTCAAGGCGGGGGGAAAATTATTAATAGAGAAAATGATCAAGGCTATGTTAAAAATTTATTTACCGCATCAAAAGATAAAAATTTTAACTTATTTTTAATTTCATCTGGCACCCAGTATTTAGTTATAACTGTCCTAGCAATATTTCTAACACTTTTTTTTAAAATCCGAATGGATATTCCAAGTGGAGAATTAATATTTTCATCAACATTAATTTTAATAGGTGGAACATGTAGTGGATTAATAGTTGGAAGAGTAACAGATAATTATGGTTGTAGAGGTATAAGAGTAATATTTCAAAGTTTGCAAATTGTACTTCTTTTAGTTTTACTTTTTATTAATTCAGAAACTCCTTATTTAAGTTATGTTGTTGGAGTAACTTTCTTTCTATTTGGTTTTTTAATGTGGGGTAGTGCCTCTATAGGTTATATTTTTATGTTAAATTACGTACCAGGCAATAATAAAGAGTCATTTATGTCTCTTGCCTACAGTCTTGATGGACTAATTGCAGGAATTACAACCGTTTTAGCGGGTTATTTAATATTGTGGCTTGATACAAACAATATTGTAGTTTTAGGTACTACTCTAGGTAGTTATGAAGTTTTATTTGTAATTTGTGCTTTTATAATTTTAGTGTCTATGAATGCATTTATTCTGATTAAAGAAGAAGGTGCAATGGGAGTTAGAACTTTTTTAAGGCAATTAATATTTTCAATACGTCAAATTTTATAAATATTACGAAAATTTAATTAAAATGTTAGACGCGACCAATACAAATTCATTTGTTTATTATTTCCTGCATAATAGAAGACTAATATTTTACCAGAAGACAATACATCTGCATAAGGTAAACCAAAATTCCATACACTCATATCAGCTAACAATTCACCTAATTTATTATCTTTAATGTTATCTAGACTAGTTTGTTCAAAAATAGTAATTTCAGAGGAATGCTTAAAGTCAGAATATAAATTATCAGCTACTCTTACTTTTATACTTCTTGATTGAAATCGATCAACCCATGGTAGTATTATTTTTCCATCATTTAATAATGCAGGGTGCGCGGCTTGGTCTGTAATATTTAAATCTTTTGGATTAGTCCAGGTTTGACCACCATCAATACTAATTCTTTGATGAATATTTAAAAAATTTTCTTCGTGTGAATCGTAGGTCCATGCAAACGAACATATGCGTCCAATATTATCTACGCTGCACCTTAAATCCCAATTAAATATTCTACCACTCTCATCGCCTGCAACAATGAAAGGTGAGGACCAACTTTTTCCATTGTTGATTGAAGATAAAAAAACTGCTTTTTGTTTCCAGGCAGATTTATCATAATAATTTTTATTATTTTCTATACTCATTAATAGTTTTCCGTCTGGAAGTTTCATTATGGGATTTGTTAGGCTAGGAGGACCAATTTCGTTAGGAATTTCGACTGACCTTAAAGATGACCATGTTCTCCCTTGATCAAAAGAGTCAGACAACAACACTCTCATTGGAAGGCAACCCTCTGTTTCAGCATTAAATAATTCTTTGCCAGGAAATGATGTTCGATCAATCCATAAAAATGATGCTAATAAATGCGATGATGATATTTCTGTAAAATAACATAACTTTAAGCTTCCTTTTTTTTTATCTACATAGATATCTCTAAAAGGCTCCCACGGTTCACTCCAATGATCACCCTCATCCTTTGAAATAAAAAAGTCAAGCCCCTCTAATTCAGAATCTTTATTATTTCCTCTTCTGGCAACAGCTAATAGGTCACCATTTTTAAGGGTGATAAAAGATGAAAAAGTATAATGTGATTTATTTGAATTTATTTTAGATTGACCTAAAATGCCATTAGCTTCTATTCGCAACATTAACTTAGCATTTTAATTATAATTCTTTACCTGGCCAACCCATTAACAGTTTAGCATTCTTTTCTTCTTTAATGGCTTTTTCTTTATCTTTAAATATTTTAACAACACATTGAGGTTTGCTTCGATCAATCACATCATAGACTAAATGATAACCAACCTTATCTATTAAGGGTCCAATCCAACCAGCACAATGATCACAATATCTCTTCATTGGCTCAGCATCATTATCCAAAACTTTACTCAAACTTGGACAAACATTCATTTTTAATTCAAGATTATCTTCTTCTAATTTTAAATCTAAATCACAATTTTCCTCTATTCTTATGTGATCCCAATATTCATACATCCCTTGCAAACCCTTTTCCCTAAATAGTTCTAATGTATGTTTTTCTTGATTTTTACTAATCTCTAACCAATATGCTTGTAAATCTTCTTCACCTTGCTTTTCTAGAAATTTAAATACTTCATTATAGAAGCGGGTAAAATGGTCACTTGGTATCATAATCTTTTACGAATAATTTGTTTACATGAAGCTTCGCCCAAAATTTCCGTTTTTATTTCATATGGAGTACCTTCTGCGATTGCTTCATTAGTTTTAATAGTTTGGTCACAAAAATTTGACGATACTTTTCCAACTAATTTTTTAACATGTTCATAAGCAGTACATCTTTTAACAGTTAAAATAATCTCATCATCTTTAATGGATATAGAAAAATCAGCACCCTCACGATCAAAAAAATGTTGCCAATGTTCGGCAAGCACTTTGATATTTCCAGACTGTATATGTTTCTTCATATCTGCATAAACATCATTTCCTACTTTTTTAAAAATGTCATTCATTGTTTCAATACCATATTTTTCTATGATAAAATTTATAGTAGTATTTGTTGCTCCATGAAAATCCATATGGACATTTCCTTTGTCACGATAACGTAAAGATATAGGATTTTTATCAATCACTTTTGTAAACTGACTTTCCTGCAATGAATGTTTCTGCAATTTCTAAATCATTTTTTCTTAATAAGATAAAATCAGCAAATTTATTTTTTTCAATACTACCCATCTTATCATCTAATCCTATTACTCGTGCAGGGACCAAACTTGCTGCAATAGAAACCTGACTCATAGTTTTTTTTGAGTATTTTAAATAATTTTGTAAACCTTCTATAGAAGTCAAAGATGATCCAGCTAAAAGACCGTCGTAAGTTGATGCTTTTCCCTTTTCTACTGTACACCAACGACCAGGGTAAAATTCAAATTTTACAGGAACAGGTGAGCCGGATCCTTTAACTGAGTCTGTTTCTAAAAAAACTCTATCACTAGGAAGATGAGATAACAGTTCAACTAATTGTGGATGAACATGAATTCCATCACATATTAATCCAAGTGCAATACGTGATTCTGCGATTAATGCATCAGTTAAAGAGAGGACATGCACTCCTGTATCATCTGCGGGATAAGTAGGAAGTGCATCATACATATGAGTAACAGCATCTACACCCCAATCAGCAAACATAGGAACATCTTCAGGATTTGCTCCACTATGACCTAAATGAATAGATATGCTGTCTTTTTTTAATCTTTTGATGAAAACTTCTGAACCTTCCATTTCGGGAGCAATAGTAACTGCTTTCAATTTACCATGCGTTGCGTCAATTAACTCCTCGGCTAGTTCTAAAGATGGATTGCGCAAATTTTTAGGATTATGTGCTCCTGGCAATGCAAAGCAAGGACCTTCTGAATGAATACCAAGAATTCTTGCCCCCTCTTTTGATTTATCAATATCATTTGATAAATTATTAAGAAGTTCACGCGTTTCTTCTGGAGGTAAGCAAGGTGTTGATGGTAAAAAACCTGTTACCCCTACTCTGGGTAAAAGTTTTGCATTATCTACTGCACAATTTTCTTCAGCATGACCATACAAATAATTCAAAAAACCATGTTGAAGAACATCAATCATACCTGGAAAAATATAATTATCTTGTCCATCAAAAATTTGAAATTCATCACTTAATGGAACATCTCTGTCAACAATATCCACAATTAGATCATCCTCAACTAACAGATCTTGGTTTATTTCACCAAATGGTGTAACTAACGTTACATTGGTAAAGCGTTGTTTAGCTTGCATATAAAAAGCCTTCCTATTATGTTATAATATTAATCAAGTAGGCAAAAAATACAAGGAATTCAAAACAAAGAAATAATATTATGAAAGATCAATGTGTATGTATTTCTGGCTCAACTCATGGAATTGGTTATGGAATGGCTGAAGCTTTTGCAAAAAAAGGTGCAAGAATAGTCATTAATTCGCATCTTGATGATAATGGAGCACTTGAAAAACTCAGTAAATTAACTGAATGTCATTTCGTAAAATCTGATTTATCAACAGTAGCAGGCGCAGAATATTTAGTGAATAAATCTTTCGAATTACTAGGTAGTTTAGATACTTTAATAAATAATGCAGGAACTTTTTTAGACCAAGATTTTGAAAATATATCTGAAGAAAATTTTAATAACACAATGAACTTAAATGTTCGTGGTTATATGTTTGCGTCAAAAGCTTTTGCAAAAAAGATATCACCAAACAATAAAAATAAAAGCATACTTTGTATTGGCTCTTCCAATTCCAAAGCTGCAGAAAAAAATAGTGTTATATATGACACTTCTAAAGGGGCTGTTTTAATGATGATAAGATCACTTGCAATTTCTTTAGCAGAAAAAAATATTAGAGTTAATGGAATTGGTCCGGGAATATTGGAAACGCCTCTAACAAAGGATGGATTAGAAAAAGGAAATAACAAACAAGTTTTAAAATCGCAAATACCTCTTGGTCGAATTGGATTACCCAAAGATATAGGCGGAGCAGCAGTTTTTTTGTCTTCTGAAGAAGCGGAATATATAACTGGCCAGATGCTCTACATAGATGGCGGTATTCTAGCCAATCAAATGAATTGGGATGAGTCTCTTTTATGAAAAAACCACTTTTAAGTAGACATCTTCAATTAAGAAACATGCTTTTTAAACATTGGAAAACTAAAGGTTTGAAAAAAGGTGAAAAAATAGAATCCCAAAATGATATTAAATCTTTCTGTGATTTTTCTTTGATTACAATTATCAAAACTCTCAATGATTTACAGGCTGAGGGAATAATTGAGAGAAAGATTGGTAAAGGATCTTATCTTCAAAATGCTCCATGGTTTACGTCACATTTACGCATAGGTTTTTTTTATAATCGTGAAGTTGTTGGAGGTGGAATATTTCATAATAATTTTTATACTAAGCTAGTAGTTGCCTTTGAAAAACAAGTTATTGCCGATGGTCATGAATTTATATTAGGTAGTTTTACTCATACGCAAAAACCAGTTCTCTTATGGGATGATCTAGATGCAGCAGTATTAACAGGGATTACTAAAAAAACTGAAATTGATGATTTTAAAAAAACTTCGTGCTTACTAAGTTTACTAGATACACACAGTAATCAACTAAATAACATTAACTATCGTATTAACCTTAAACCATCATTTAGTGAGATGCTAAAATCAATTAAAGGAAAAAAAAGTAATATTTTGTATTTAGATTCAATGATTAAATCACCTGAACAAACAGCAAGACTAAATGACTTTAAGAATGTTTTTAAAAATAAATCAAAAGACTTTAAAATTAAATTCATAAATGTTGATCAAGAATTTGATATACAAAAAACAGATAACATCATTAAGGCTATACTTAGTTTTAAACCCGATATTGTATGTGGCTATATTCATTCTGAATGGTATGAGCTAATAGAAAAAGTCTCTAATAAACAGGTAAACATTTATTCATTATTAATTGACTCAAAAAAACAAGGATTTATTGTTAACTCATATAAATGGATGAAAGAAATTTTACCCGATATTTATAAAAGATTAGATAATAGAAAAATCACAAATCAACCAAAACCCTACACAGCGGTTTTTGTTAAATAATGTAAGGAGATAGTATGATAAAAATTATTAATACCGGTGCAAAATCAATTTTACCTTTTAGTCCCGCAATCAAAGCTGGTGATTTTGTATACGTATCAGGTCAAGCATCTGTTGATAGAGAAAATGGTTCGGTCATAGAAGGAACATTTGAAGAAGAAATGCGAAGATCCATTGAAAATTTAGAGGTTATTTTAAGAGAAGCAGGTTTAACACTTGATAACGTCATTAATATAAAAAGTTATGTTGCTGATCAAAAAGATTTAAAAGAATATAATAAAATTTATCCTGAATATTTTAAGGATCCACAACCTACAAGAAGTACAATTGTAAATGTATTGCCTACTTTTTTAAAATTTGAACTTGATTGTGTTGCGTACGCGCCAAACACAAGACAAGATGGATAATCAAAAATAAGTTAATATTCCATCAACAACGTTGTAGTCATCATCTACAACAGGAATGAATTTCCATTTATCGAATGCAGTACATGGATGAGAAATGCCTGAACAAATCATATCACCTACTTTCCATTCATGATTATTGGGAAGTTTGACAAAAGCATGTTGATCATTTGTGC
Source organism: Pseudomonadota bacterium (assembly GCA_027625355.1). Taxonomy (GTDB): domain Bacteria; phylum Pseudomonadota; class Alphaproteobacteria; order HIMB59; genus CACPNW01. The sequence continues at coordinate 5,628 of JAQBWI010000006.1, read as the reverse complement.
TAAATATTTCTGCATGACCAACATCTACAAAACCTACGCCAGGTCTAAATCTTTTAAAAGGTTTAGGTAAGCCGGCATCATAAGGAGCATCTCTTTTTCCCATAGTTAAAAAGGCAAGGTTTTCCTCAGGAATTGATTGGACGTAAGACCAAATTTCAAGTGCTGGTTGTAAAGATTGATCCCATTGTCTATTTACATCACTTTTAGCTGTCTCAAGTGCATCTAAATACGGTCCATGATCATGGGTTATGTAACAGCCACTCCTTAGTAAAACTTTAATCGGCACACTAAGTTCAATTTTAGAAAATCTCTCTCCCACAATGTCAAAATGGGTTGAGCCACCTGCTGTTATTATTAATTCATCAAGATTAGAATAAAAATTTGACGGAATATCATTTATGATATCTTCAATTTTTGAGCAAAAATCATGTACTGTATTAGAGCCCTTCATGGCAACTGCAGCTATACCTTCATAAGATGAAATACCTGCAAACTTAAAATTTTTTGATTGATCATTTCCAATTTCATTAACTAGTTTTATAAAATCTTCTTTATTGCGAATACCCGTTCGCCCATTTTCTGCACCTATTTCAGGAAGTAAATTTATTGGATTGATTAAAGTATGATTACTAAGATATTTTTTCATATTTAAAAATTGATCAGTAGAGTCAACAAAACAATAAAATGAAAAACTTGTATTTTGATTAATATATGATGCTATTGTTTCTAAGTGTGATTTGCCTAGAAGTTGATTAGCAAGTAAGACTTTATTAATACCAAAATCAAACATAACTTGAATTTGATTAATTGCGCCAGCAGTAATTCCCCAAGCACCGTATTTAATTTGATCAGCATAAATTTGAGGCGCCATGGTAGTTTTGCCATGAGGAGCAATCTCTAAATTATGATTTTTTAAATATTTAGAGAAAGTTTTTAAATTATGAATATAATTTTTTTGTTTTAACACCATTAAAGGCATAGGCATGTCTTCACTTAAAATGTTCCATTTTTTATTTTTCAATTCCTTTAGAGGAAAGGGTACAACAGAACCTGGAATACCCTTAGTGCGTCTATCTAAAATAGTATTTTGAATTTCCTCTATATCCATTAAGAATTAATTTGCTCAAATTGGTGAACTAAATTTTCTGCATAATCGGCTAAAGCAATTACATCGGCACCAATATTTAGAAGATTATAACCCATATCAATATAATTTTTAGCAACTGCAGGGCCTCCTGGAGTTGCAGCAATTTTATTATTTTTTCTTGCCACTTCAGCAACTTTTTTCCTGGCAGATACAACATCTGGATGATCCATTTGGCCTGGAACTCCAAGTGAAAGTGAATAATCTCCTGGTCCAAAAAATAGTGCGTCCACACCTTCCATTTCAGCAATAGCCTCAACATCATTTATTACTTCAGGAGTTTCAATTTGATAGATTACTAATCTTTCTTGATTAGCTTGCTTTATATATTCAGCCATATCAAGCTTTGTATATTTCCCATCATTATTACCTCCATCAACTCCTCTTTTTCCAATAGGAGGAAATTTTGTAAACTCTTCAATTTCTTTTGCATCTGCTAAACTTTTAATTTGAGGTATAATTAAACCCGTACAATCAACTTCAAAACCTCTAATGTAATTACTATAACTACCTCTGTTAACACGGAGTAAAGAGTCAACATCATAAATCTTAGCAGCGTTACTCTGATTTTCAGCCTGATTATAATCAAGCGACCCGTGTTCCATGCAAAGCCAAATCGCATCAGGTTGTGCTAAAGCGAAAATTTCTGCCACTTTTATATCAACGGTATTACATTTTAAAATTGTAGCTACTTTTCCAGCATCAGTTGTTCTTTTAATTCTACTTTTACGAAAAGTGTTAAAAGGTTTAGAGTTAGTAGTTGTTGACGTCTCATCATATTTAGTCATTTTATTATCCTTTGTTATTTTGCAGTATACCCACCATCAACTGCGATGATTGTTCCAGTTAAATAAGCTGAAGAGTCTGATGCTAAAAAAATTATTGGTCCTTTTAAATCACTACTGTTTGCCATTCTCCCTAACTGTGTTCTCTTACTATAATTTTCAACAAATCGCTTGGGGTGTGAGGGAACCTGAAATCCACCTGGAGCTAAACAATTCACGCGAATGTTAAATGGGCCTAACATACTTGCTGCCCATCTAGTAAAATTATGCATTCCACCTTTTTCATAAAAATAAAGTGGTGATGTTGCGGGGGTAAAATCCGTTCCTTCATAATTGCCGTTTTCTACTCCAACAGTACCCATCATAGAACCAATATTTATAATCGATCCAGAGTTATTTTTTTTCATATCTTCCGAAAACAATTGGGTTATCTTAAATAATGCTGAAGCGTTAATACGTAAACTTTTATCAAAATCATCTAAAGTATTTTTCCAACCCGCACTTCCAAACTCTCTTGAAACAGCATTGTTAATTAAAATGTCACATTTGCCACTTTTCTCAATAATATCACGGTGAAGATTTTCTATAGAATCATCTTGAGATAAGTCTAATTTCATTGCTGTAACATTATGACCTCTTTCAACTTCTTCTTTAGCCACTTGCTGCAAGCTTTCTAAATTTCGAGAAGCAATATAAGTTTCTGCTCCTGCCTCCGCTAACGCTTCCACAATTTGCCTGCCATATAAACCTGCACCACCTGTAACAAGCGCTACTTTACCTTTTAAAGAAAAACTCTCTAATACATTCATTTAATTATCCTTATTTAAAGTTATTTTTATTCCACCTTTTTCTCTACTTTCAATGCCAGCGGAAACTAATTGCATTAATTCATATGTCTCATTCCAAGGAACAGGTTTATGACCTGTTTGTAAGTAGTTTACATACGATTGTAATTGTTTTTTGAAAGCATAGTAAGTATCTGTTGATTTAATTTGAATACCTCCCTTTGTTCCCATTAAAGAAATTAATCCAAATCCACCCAACATATCATGTATATTAGCAATATTAATATCGATGCCTTTAGAATGATGTAAATGAACAATGTTGCGATTTTTATCACCAATATTTTGAATAGACTCAAATCCTGGACCGACTATGGGGTAAACAGTTTCCAAGGCATGAATACCATATTTTTCCCAACTTTTTGCCATAGTGACATTTACATATCGAAGATCACCTAATTCATGCGTAGACAAATGATAAGGTTCATATTCTTTACAATATCTCATCGCTGAAGAACTAATAAAATTTTTACCTCCATCGATCCATTTTTGAAAAATTTCTAGATCAGATAAATTATCACAAAGGGGCTTATCAATAAATATAGGTACATCAGCATCAATAAAAGGCTGGCATCTAGCAACATGCTCCGAGCCAATGTCCGTTGCAATTAATACAGCATCTACTTTTCCAATAACATCTTTAGGGTCTGAAACTATATTTTGAATCTCAGCAACTTCAGCAACATGCTTTGCATCTTGTGGGTCGTCAGTCCAAACATGAGTAACTTCTGCATTTTCTATTCCAAGAGTATTTTGAGGTTGCTTAGAAATATAATGAATGATTGCAGCATAAGGACACTTTGAAAGAGCTTGTGCGTTATATTTTCCATTTATAATAATACTCCATGAATATGGATGACCATTTCCTTCAGTCATCCCTAACATTGCTAATTTTAGCTTCTTTTTTTGTATAGGAAAATTAGTCATACTGTAGATCTTACCATGCTGTCCAACCACCATCAACTTTTAGTACTTGCCCAGTTACATAACTAGAGGCTTCAGAGAGTAAAAATATTATGGGACCTGCTATTTCTTTAGATTCTCCTAATCTTTTTAGCATTGTAGAATCTCTAAGATTATCTAAAAACTCTTCATTATAATTATCATTTTTTTTAATGTCTGGAAATGGTCCTGGCGCAATTGCATTTACTCTTATATTTTTAGGACCATAATGAGATGCAAGATACTTTGTTAATTGAATAAGTCCTGCTTTCCCAGCTCCATACTCAATTGGATTTGGATTAATTCCCTCTGGATATAGATTGGGCTTAGGAGAAACAATTCCATACATTGATGCAAACATAATAACACTTCCGCCCTCTTTCATTTTAGTTATTGCATGTCGCGATAATAAAAAAGATCCAGTGAGGTTAATTTCATTAGCATTATTAAATTCTTCTGCAGTAAGTTCTTCCAAAGCCTTACCTGTAGTACCATAGGTCGCATTAATTAAGCCATTAATATTCTCGAAGTACTCATTTGTTTTATTAACACTTTCGATGATAGAATTTTCATTTTTTATATCTAACATTGTTGAAAAAATTTTACTGTCTGGAAATTTTTGAGTTAATGAATATTTTAAAGAATTAATTTTTTCTAAATTTATGTCAGCAATACATATATTTCCATTGTGTAAAAGGATAGCTTCACATAACTGTGAACCTAAATATCCAGCACCACCTGCTACTAAAATTGTTTTATTTGTTAAATCAAACATAATCTATTCTATTGAAATAATTTTTTTTTCTTGCCACGATTGCTTAGCTGCAAACACAACCTTAAGATTTAATTTTGCCTCTTCTAATGTTGCTAAATCACATTCTTTTCCTTCAAGACCATTTAGAATTCTCTCTGCTTGTAATAAAAAATTATTTTGATGCACCTCCATTGGGTCTAGCCCTTGCATATAATCTTTTTCCTCTTTCCACTTTCCCGAATCATCATCTGCAAATCGCAAAATAGAATGATCTAGTTTTAAATTCCCTTTAGTGCCAATAAACTCATAAGAATTAACATTAGGTTTTTGAAATTGATTAACAGTGATGTTAGCCATAATACCATTTTCAAAACGAATATTTATTAAGCAAGTATCTTCTGTATTAGTTCCTTTTAAAACTAATCGATCAAACATACAGCTTACTTCTGTTGGCTTTCCAATTATCCAAATTAATTGATCTATCATATGTGTTGCTGCATCAAGTATTGCCCCTCCTCCCATCTCTGGGTGTGCGTAGTATATCGTTTGATAATCAGGTCTATATTTTGGAAATTCTTGAGAAGAATTTATATACACCAATTTTACATCACCAACCTTATTGTTATCAATTTGATTTTTTAGAGCTCTAGATACATGGCTGCTTCTTCTCGTATAACCAACTCTTGCGAATAAGTTATTTTTTTTTACTAATTGAATAATTTCATCAATTCCTTCCATACTAGTTGAAAGGGGTTTTTCTACCATGAATGACAAGTTATTTTGAGCACACATGTTCATAGCGTCGACATGCATATTTGCAGGAGAGCAGATAACAGCAAGATCAAATTCAGTTAAGTTTGCTTGTTGAATATTTGTATAAGTTTTGTCTATTGAAAATTCTTCTTTAATAGTACTAATTTTTTCACCATCAGGGTCAACAATTGAAACTATCACTCTTTTAGTTTCAAGGTAACCTTTTATATGTCGTCTGCCTATTCCACCGGCGCCAATAATCAGTACTTTTTTCATTTTAAATTTATCCAATTTTAATCTTATTTTTGATTAAACATATATATTTAGTTTTGCTTGGGTTACTATGTTTATATGATAACTTAATATATATTAAAATCTACTTAAATATTAATGTGGAATAATTTTTAT
>JAQBWI010000124.1 GCA_027625355.1 Pseudomonadota bacterium | reverse complement strand
TTGTGCAATAAGTGCTCCAATTGAAAAGCCAACAATATTAATTTTTGATAAATTTAGTTCATTAATTATATATAGTAATTGCTTAATATAAATTTCAAAACTTAAAACTTTAAAACCACCACAAGATTGACCATGATTTAATAAATCATAAAATAAAACAGATTTATTTCCAAAATATTCCTTTTGCGGATACCACATTGTATTATCTAGTCCTACACCGTGAATAAAAATAGTGGGAATGGAATTTTTTATTTCACTAAACTCATAATAGTTTCCATGAGAGTCTATATGTTTTTTTAAACTCATCTAGATCGATGCTTAAAAGAGTCTTTTCTAAAACTATACAAAGCTTTTGGATCTACATCAACATTAATGACTGCAGGTTTATTACAATTCATTGCATCGATAACAGCTCCTTTTAAGTCTTTAAGTTCGAAAACATGATAACCTTTAGCTCCATAGATTTCTGCAAGTTTATGAAAAGGAGGACTATTAATATCTGCACCAATATATCTTTGATCATAAAAATCTCTTTGATACGCTTTTTCTGCACCCCATGATTTATTATTCATAACAATTGTAATGGTGTTAATTTTGTGATGAACAGCAGTTGATAGTTCAGAAACAGTCATCCCAAAACCTCCATCTCCCATTAAACTAAAGACCTGAGAATTTGGCTTTGCAAGCTTAACACCAAGACCAGCTGCAAAAGAAAAACCAACTAATCCAAAATCTAGGGGGGTAAAAAGTGATTTAGGTTCAAAAAAATTAAATTCATCAGTGGCCTGAAGGCATAAAGTGCCAGCATCTAATGTTATAGAAGAACCTTTAGGAATTATATTTCTTAATTCTTTGAATAATCCTGATGGTTGAATAATTTTTGAATTTGTATCTGCATTCTCATCTCTTTTCTTATAATACTCTATTTTCTTTTTTAAAAAGCTGTTAACCCAATCATGATGATTGCTTTTTAAAGTTTTACCTTTTAATTGAGAATTTAATTGATCTAAAAATATTTTAACATCGTTTTTGAATACCTAGTTCTATAGGAAAATATCGGCCAATAGCGATTGGATCTATATCAATTTGAGCTCTTTTTGCAGATTTAGAAATATTTTCATAGGAATAAAATGTTGAATTAAAGCCAAGTCTAGTTCCTATAGCTAAAATAAAATCTGCTTCCTTGACAAGAGAAGAGGCGACTTTATTGCCACGTGGACCCATTTGCCCACTGTATAATTCGTGTTCGTAGGAAATAACATCGCCATGACCTGCAGATGAAACAACAGGGATATTTAAATTTTTAGATAACATTATAATGTCGTCTTGAGTTTTGGAATTTTTCACTCCTGCACCACAAACAATAACTGGTTTTGATGATTGATTTATGAGAGAAATTATTTTTTCTAAATCATCTTCCTCTATTTTTTTATTTTCAACTTTGCTCTCAATTTTAAAAGTATCATAACTCTCTATTCCTGAAAGTACGTTACGTGGTATGTTTACATGAACAGGCCCCCATTTTCCTTGCATTGAAATTTTTACGGCTTTGTTCAAATCGTCTACAATTGATTTAGTATTTTTTATAGAAAAAGTTTTTTTTGTAATGGGTTCAAATAATTTTTGTTGATCAACTTCTTGGAAGGCATCCTTTCCTTGGTGCTCGGTTGCAATTGCTCCCGCAATAGATAGAAGAGGGGAAAAAGCAGCTTTAGCTTGAGCAACACCAGTGACAAGGTTTGTGGCACCAGGACCGTTTTGACCTGCAATGATTATCCCAGGACTTCCTGTAGCCCTTGCGTAGGCATCGGCCATATGTGTCCCTGTGCGTTCATCTCTTACATCTATAAAAGTTATGTCTTTCTCATCATAAAGTGAATCAAAGAGCTCCATAGTAGCAGATCCAATCAACCCAAATACAAACTTAACATTATGGGCTTTAAGACATTCTACAACAGCCTTACCTCCTGAGATAGGGTTGTTAATTTTATTTGTCATTAAGATGCAGCTTTAATCTTACTTTTTTCTTTACTTTTAAAATGAGGAATTATTTTCTCAGTAAATAATTGTATACTCTTCATGCAATCTTCATGCTTAACTCCAGGAAAGTTAGACCAAACTTTCAAATTTTGTAAATTTAGTTCTGTTTGCATTTCTTCAATTTTATTAATGATATAATCTACAGTTCCAAATAACATATTTCTTTCATGTAAGAATTCATAGGAAAGCAAATCTAATTTATGATTTGTTTTAGGCAATTCTTCTCCTGGATTCATATGTGTTCCAAGTCCTCTCCAATGACAAACCCAGCGCATATAATTAACCATTTGCTCACCAGCTTTTTCTTTCGCCTCATCCATACTATCAGCAACAAACATATCCCTTACAACACTTATACCTTCACCTAATTCTACGTGACGTTTTTCTTTTTCAGATTTAGCCTGTTGATATATTTCAAAACGTTTTTTTAGTGATTGAACAGGCGGAATCCACATTATAATACTTATGTCATTTTTAGCTGCCCATTCAATAGAGCTTGGACTATCAACTACTTGCCAAAGAGGAGGATGGGGTTTTTGAACTGGTTGCGGAACAATATTAATTTTTTCTAGAATTTTTGTATCCAAATTCATAAATTCAGAACTAGGAGGGCTCATATCGTGCTCCCATTCAAAATTTGGAGCGGGATATGTATAAAATTCACCTTCATGTTTAAAAAATTTTTCAGTCCAAGCTTTTTTAATAATTGTTAGAGTTTCCTCAAATAGTCTAAAATTTTTAGCTTGATCTTTCATATCCGCATCAGCATTCATGTTTAAAGCTTCTCTTCCATAAATACCTCTGCCAACTCCTGCTTCAACTCTACCGTTAGATAACTGATCTAACAAAGCTATATCTTCAGCTGCGCGAATAGGATTCCAAAATGTTATTATAGAAGCTGCTTGACCTATTCTAATATTCTTAGTTCTTGCAGCAATATCAGAGCTTAATAAAATAGGATTAGGGCAAATTTCCATACCTTCATGACTAAAATGATGTTCAGAAAACCAGATAGAGTCCCAATCATTTTGATCGCAGTAAGTCGCAATCTCTCGTATTTCTTCTAAAATTTGATTATAAGATTTTTTATTGCCCCAGTTAGTTGAGTTGCAGAAATAGCCTATTTTCATATTACCTCCCAATTTGAAGGCGACCTATCCCACTTCCGTATGATGACGACGAGTTATGTATCGCTATATAATTCGTATTATAAATTTATAAAATTTCAATAAAAAACGTCCAAATCTAAAAAAAACCTATAAAAACTATACTCAATTATGATTAAAAATATCATTTTTGATTTTGATGGAGTTCTCGTAGATAGTGAAATTTTGGTAGCAAAAGCATTTGCTGAATATATGCAAAAATTTGGCATAGAAGTAGATGAAA
>JAQBWI010000123.1 GCA_027625355.1 Pseudomonadota bacterium | reverse complement strand
TTTTATTTTTTATATATAAAATTTAATTTAATGATGTAAGTGCCGACTAATATTATTGAAAGTTTAGCATTATATTATGCTTTTAATGTAACTGATGGAATGTGTAATAACTTTTAAATCAGTATCACTAGATAATCGGTGATCACTTTCTTTGAGATAAATAATGTTAACGTTTTTACCCGTTACCTTTTTAAGTATTTTTCTAGGCACATCTTCTTTAACGACATTATCTTTTAATCCATGAATCAAAACAAGAGGTTTTGTAAAGCGAAAAGGTTTTTTGAGTACTCTATTTTTTTCAGCTTCAATAAAAAATTTTTTTGTTAGATAATAACTAAAACCATAAGACGTATATTTAGTTATACCTTTTGTATTAATTTCTTTTTTATTTTTTTTATTTAAAATATTGTATAAATCTTTTCCAAAATCTGGAGCAGCAGCTAGACCAATCATTCCTTTTATTCTTTGTGGCCGTGCTTTTGCGGCTAACATCATTAACCATCCACCCATACTGCTACCTATGAGAATTTGAGGACCTTTGGCAACATTATCGATGATATCTAATAAGTCTTTTCTCCAATCAGAAATGGTAAACTCTTCAAATTTGCCTTCTGATTTGCCGTGCCCTCGGCAATCAAAACGGATAAAATTAAGCTTATTTTTCCTTGCATATTTCTCTGCTGTTATTGCCTTAGCTCCGTTCATATCGGAATTTAAGCCATGAACGAAAATGATCCCCAGCCCTCTTCCTTTAAGGGATTTATAGGCAATTTTATGGTTTTGTTTATTCTTATAAAAAGACATATTATAGAATACAAATATTAATTCAAAATGTCATCCTTTAATCTTGTTCAAATTGTTCCATCTTTAGACTCTGGTGGCGTGGAAAGAGGTACCGTTGACGTGGCTAATTTCTTAGCTGAAAAAAAAATACAGAATTTTATTATCACTTCTGGTGGTAAAATGATTAAAGAGCTTGATGAAAGATTTATCCATGTTCATCAATTACCTGTTGCTAGCAAAAACTTTTTTTCTTACCCTTTGATAGCAAGAAAAATAAATCAATTTATCAAAGCCAATAATATCAATATTGTCCATGTTCGCTCAAGAGGTCCCGCATGGATGGTTAATTTAATCGCAAAAAATAATATTAAAACGATTGCAACATTCCATAATGTTTATGGTGGATACTCATATTTGAAAAAAATGTATAATAAAGGTTTATCCAAAATGGATCACCTTGTTGCAATTTCAGATTATGTCAAAGAAACAATTGTAAAAAAATATGATCTTCTACCAAATAATATTTCAGTCATTAATAGGGGGGTTGATACAGAATATTTTAATCAGCCTCTTGATGTTGGTATAAGAGATAATATTTTAAAGACACATCAAATTGATACTACTAAAAAAATTATTTTATTTCCAGCAAGAATAACAAGTTGGAAAGGACAATTAGAATTTATTGATGTTATAAAAAAAATGGATACCCAAAATATTTTAGTACTATTTGCAGGAGATACAAAAAATAAAAGTTATACAAAATTAGTTCGAGATAAAATTAAACAAAATAATCTTAAACGGGTTTGCAAAATTTTAGGAAGCGTAAATCAAGATGAAATGCGCAGTTTATATCAGATAGCTGATCTATCCTTATCCTTTCCACTTCGAACGGAAGGATTTGGAAGAACAGTAAGTGAGTCACTATATTCTAAGACGCCTGTGTTGGCTTTTGACTATGGTGGAGTTAAAAATCAATTGGCAAATTTAAGTGATATGTTCAAAGTTAAACCCCAAGATTTCCAAGTTTTACCGGCAAAAATAGAGAAGTTATTAAGTCTGTCTGATGTTGAAAAAAAAGAAGCATTAGAAGGCGTGCAATCGGTTATCGAAAGCAATTTTTCAAAAATTAATATGGTTAAACAATATCTAAAATTATATGAGTCCTTTAAATCCTAAAAAAATATTGCTTATCAAACATGGCTCTCTTGGAGATATTGTGTTTGCACTAGAGCCAATTTTATCCATTCATAAACAATTTAATAATTCAGTTATTGACCTTGTCACTGAAGAAAAATTTATACCTTTTTTTAAAAAAATAAAAATGTTTGATCAATTCTTGATTGATAATAGAGCAGGATTTCTTTCATCATTTTCTCTTATTCGTAAAATTGTAAAAGGTAAATATGATTTAATTATTGATCTTCAAAATTCGAAGAGAACAAATTTTTATCATTTTTTTACTAAAATTTTTTCTAGATCACGTATTAATGGATCAAGAAGCTTCGCACATGATCGATATATTATTCCTGTTCAAGGAAAAGAAAGCCCAACACACGGTTTATACAACCAATTAAAACTCTTAGATATAAATCAAAGTGATCCAGATTTACGTTGGTTAGTGTCTGATAAAGAAAATCAAAGCTTTGAAAATAAAGATATTGTATTAGTCATACCAGGTGTATCAAAATCTGGTCTTGCGAAACAATGGTCGCCTAATAAATATCAACAACTTTGCTCTATCTTGGAGTCGAAAGGGTATTATATTTGTTTAGTTGGAACTAAGCATGATGCTTCGTCTTTTCAACCAATTCTTAATGGCTGTAAAAATATTATTAATTTAATCGATAGATCACCTCCAGAGATTATTTATACGGTTGCATCTAAAAGCAAGTTGATAATTTCAAATGATACTGGTCCTGGGCACATTGCTGCGCTTAGTAAAAATAATACATTATGGTTAGCGTTGAATAATAATGTAACTAAAGCAAATTTAAGTTTTCGCCAAAATAGTTACCTTCTTCTTAAAGACACCATGGAAGATTTGAGTGTTAATGAGGTAAATGACTATATTATAAAAAACAAGCTGTTAGATAAAGTTTAATAGTTTTCGATTTAATTCTTTATCATTTGTTTCTAAGGCTAAATATTCTTTATTCCACGGGGCATATTCATGTCTAATACTATTTGGAGAATTATCGGCATCATAGATCACAGCAAGTTTACACTTTGTTAAGGAAGCAATATGCGTACACCCACTTTCCGGCGTAATCACATAATCTGCTTGATTTAACAAACTTGTCCAATCTTCAAAATTAAAATTATTACATATTAAAATACTTTTTTCGCTCTTCTGAATGTTACTAGGATCTTCCACAGCATCAAAAGTTTCAAAAATTTTATTAAATTTATTTTTTGTTGTCTCATCTGTAGTTAAGTAAATTAATATCTCTTTTTCATTTAATAATTTTAGTAGGTCGTTAAAATTTTCTTCAGAGTAGTAATTGTTAACCCATTTTGAAGAGAGATGAAGAATACATACAGGCTTACTTTTGTTTAATATAAATACGTTATTAAACATAAATTTAGTTTGAGTTTTCCTACTTACTGCAACTCCACTTTTCGATATCAAATCCATCATCATATTTGTTTG
>JAQBWI010000122.1 GCA_027625355.1 Pseudomonadota bacterium | reverse complement strand
AATGTCCATCACATCAAATTTTAAACGAGGAAACTAACCGTTGTGTTAATAGAGATGGTAAGATAGGCCAAGCGATATTAGCTGGACGTAAGTCACCTAAACGTAAGAGCCGTAAAGTATTTAAGGGTCGTAAAGAACCTGTTATGGATAAGAAATGTCCATCACATCAAATTTTAAACGAGGAAACTAACCGTTGTGTTAATAGAGATGGTAAGATAGGCCAAGCGATATTAGCTGCTAAACGTAAGTCACCTACACGTAAGATACCTATAGGTGAACCAACAGTAATTAATGGAAAAATTGTTACACCATTTGGAAAAGGTATCAGTTCTAAAACATTAAATATTGTAGAAGATTGTGCAAAATTAACGGAATGGGATAGAAAGGAACTGTTGGGCGAAGGACAATACGGTAAAGCATTCAAAGTTTGTAAGGGTGTTGATGATTGTAATTATGTATTGAAAATGCAGAAATTAGATGATGATTTTTATATAGAAATTCAAGCGTTAACAGAATTAAAAGATACTGGTGTTGTACCAAAATATTATAGTGCTTGGACTTGTGATGGTTATGGTTATTTTGTTATTGAAAAATTAGATAAATGTCCGGAGGAAAAGTTTAATTATAATAATAAAGATAGTGCTAAAGAATTAGACGATGTTTTAGAAAAAATATATAAGAAAGGATGGTTGCATGTAGATGTACATCGAGGGAATATAATGTGTAAAAATGGTAAGTTTATAATGATAGATTTTGGTTGGGCAGTTAAAAAAGGGCAGGAAAATTATCCAAAACACCCACTTTCAAAACGTAAGGGTCGTGCATTGACTTTTAAGTGTTTGAAATTGGCACAGGATGCGAATAAAGATATACTATTTTCTGGAGATAATTATAATATTATAATGGACGAATTTATAAAATGTGTAGACAAGTGTAAATTATTAAAAATGGATACTTCTTAATCCCTAGTATTAGTTAAAACATATGTTTTACACCTTTACACATTTAAAACGCCGATTTTCTTAAATGTTTTTAATATATTCCCTGAATATAATAAAAAATTGAATTATTTTCATTAATATATATCATACATAACTTATATGAACTTTATCAAAATGAACCAAACTAACGGATATATTTATGTTAGAAATCATCCATCGTATGATGTTGATGATGCGTGTAAAATGGGTAAAGCAAATAACATTCCTGAAAGGGATACACAATATGCTACTGGTGAGATTAAGAGAGGATATTTTGAAGCGGTGTTTGAAGTTCCTATTGAAAAAATGGGAATTGTTGAACGCTTATTACAAAATGAATTTCGTGAATTAAATGTTAAATATGATGCTGGAACTGAATTTTACAATAAAAAAATTATTACTCTTATTGAACCTTATCTAATTACGATTGGAATTAAATATAAAAAATTATCCAAACAAGAAATTAGTGATTTAGTAAGATGCAACAGAGTAAGAAAAACAATCAAAAAAATAAATATTCAATCATTAATTCATATACTAAAATCCAAGAGAACAAATAACCAAATTGTTTCCTACATACCAAGAAACGACCAAACTATTATTATTGGAAAGTCAGTTATACATTTTCAACAATACGATAAAGGTATGCTTGTATTAATGTGTGGAGTAGGAAAAACTCTAATTTCATTATGGATTACACAAGAACTAAACTCAAATACTATTCTTATTGGTGTTCCTAATAAATTATTATTGAAACAATGGGAAGAAGTTATTTGTGTTTTGTTTCAAAGTGTTCCGTATTTAATTGTTTCAGGTGGAGTAGATACTGAAAATATAATGCGATTTTTAGAAAATAATCAAAAAAAATGTATTGTAATAACTACATATTCATCGGCACATAAAGTATATACTGCAACACAAGATACGAGATTTGTATTTGGTATGAAAATATTAGACGAGGTTCATCATTTAACTACAAATAATATGCGTTTAGCACACACTACAAAAAAATATATTCAAATGTTAAATATTCCATCTGTAAAACAATTATCATTAACTGCTACACTTAAACAATTGGAAAGTATGTGTGATGATGGTATTGTAGTTTCAAATGATAATGTTGAATATTTTGGAGAAATAATTGATAGAAAATGTTTGCTATGGGCGATTAATGAAAATATTATTTGTGATTATGTTATTCAAACCATTATTACAAATGAAGAACAATTAGAACAACAATTATCAAGATTTCATATTATAGAAGAAAATGATAAGAGGTTGTTTTTGAGTGCGTTTGCATCTTTGAAAAGCATATTTGACGGACATTCACATCATTTATTGATATATTCAAATAACAAGGATAATTCGTTGAAATTAATTCAATATATAAAAATGCTGTTAGACGATAATTACTTTGATATACCTGATTTATATTATTCAAATTACCATAGTGAAATGAAATCAAAAGACCAAAAAGAAATAATTAATGATTTTGAAAAGGCGAAGTTTGGAATAATTACTTGTGTCTATTGTTTAGGTGAAGGATGGGATTTTCCATTATTAGATGGTGTTGTATTTGCTGAAAATATGACATCAAATATTCGTATAGTTCAATCCGCATTAAGAGCAAGTAGAAAAAACAAAAAGGATACAAATAAAAAAACAAAAATCATTTTACCAATTTTGAATAGAGATGACTGGTTAGAAAATAATGAAAATCCTGATTTGAAAAAGGTAAGAGAAGTTATTTACCAAATGGGTTTAGAAGATGAAACTATTACTCAAAAAATCAAGGTGTTTAGAATTGAGATTGAAAAACAAAAACCAAAACCAAGAGAAAAAGAAGAAAGAGAAATGATTGATGAGTTTGGTGAATATGACGATGAATTAACACAAAAATTAAGATTAAAAACAATAAAAAGAACTGCACTTGCTACAACATATGAAAAAGCAAGAAAAATAATTGCTGATAAAAATATAAAAAGTAAAGAAAGTTATTATGAATTATGTGAAAGAGATAATAGATTATCCAAAGAACCTGAAATAGTATTCAAAGGACAATTTACAAACTGGATAGAATATTTAAGTATTGAACGAGTATATTATGATTTGGAAACCTGTAAAAATAAAGTAGGTGAGTATTTATTGTTATATCCTGAAATAAAAAAATATTATTTGGATTTATCAATTGTAAGTAATGACTTGGTTAAGATAGACGCATTATTTCCACCAAATGGATTATGGGTTGAATACTATAATGTAAAGGATTTACGAGATATAATTACTATAACAAATAAGAAAAAGAAGATGGGTGTTATTTTGTAAATATTCAGGAATTGTAATGTTTAGGAATAATTAAGGAAAAAATCCTTTTTTTTTATAATATTATAAAAAATTGATTTATTTTAATATAAAGAAATAATATCTTATACCACTATATATGGCAATGTCAAAACAATAT
>JAQBWI010000121.1 GCA_027625355.1 Pseudomonadota bacterium | reverse complement strand
AGGGTGGCATACAGATACAAGTTATAATAAGCAACCCACTTTAGCTGTAATCTTAAAATCTCTAGAGATACCTCCTGTTGGGGGAGATACAATGTTCTCAAATATGGAATTAGCTTATGATACATTAAGTGATGATTTAAAAAAAAAGATTGAAAATAAAAAAGCTCTTCATGACTCGAGGGGTGCAGAATTTTTTAATGAAAATTATCAATCAATGGAAAGTAATGGATATAAAGAGGCTTTTTCTAATATTCACCCTATGGTTAGAACTAACCCAGACTCTAAAAGAAAAATTCTTTATGTTAATTGGACTTATACAAGACAAATTATTGGAATGGAGAAAGAAGAAAGAGATAAACTTTTAAATATATTATTTAAACATCAAGAAAGACTTGATTTGACTTGTAGATTTAAATGGACTCCTAACACAATAGCAATTTGGGATAATAGAAGTGTGCTCCATTATGCTATTGCTGATTATTTTCCTCAAAGAGGATTAGGTTACAAAAGAATTATGGATAGAATTGCTGTAAGAGGTGAAATACCAAACTAAAAAAATACAATTAATTTTTACTACTTAAAAAATTTAAAACTGCCCTTCTCATTTTAACAGTCTCCCGATGACCTGAATTTTTTTCAATTATAAATTGAAGATTTTCGCTAAAACCAAACGATTTATAAATTTTTATTAATTCTTTTTTTGATTTATTAAAACTTACTTTATCAGTTAATTTATCTTTTAAGCCTACACAGACAAGCTGAGGCCTTGGGGCAATTAACCCAGCTATACTGGATGTACTAAACTGTAATAATAACTTGGGAACAGTCATGTAGTGATTATGTAAATCATGATTTCCATTTTTTATTAAAGATTCTAAATCAGCAAATGAACAAATATGGATAGACTTAGATATTCTTTTATCAAGAGCTGCTAACCAATAAGAATGTGTTGCCCCCATAGAAAATCCGAATGAAAAAATTTTCTTTTTGTTTACATTCTTTTTTTTGGTTAGAAAATTAATACCTGAAATTAATTCGGACATCATTTTTCCATATAATGTTTTTCCATACCAATTTAATGATTTACTTAAACTTGACTCATTTGGTTTTTGCCTAATACCAAAACATGGCATTTCAATACATAAAACTGAGTATCCATTAGAGCACAAAAAACTAGCATAATCACTCAAAAGTGATTTTCTGCCTTTAATTAATTCATTTCTTCCTAACGCATAATTATCACCATGGGCATGACAATAAATAATGGTAGGATATAATTTATCTTCTTGAGGTCTGATAAAATATGCTGGAATTTTTTCATTATGTAAATTACGAAATTCCCAATTTTCTAATATATTTTTTTTAAATATTTTTTTTGAAAGAAGCTTTGATCTAAAGAAATTACACTCATTTTTTTCAATTTTTAGCAATTTGAATAATTTATTTCTTTGAAAATTTTGTTTATCTTTAGAAATAGTCATATTTGATTAGATAAAGATAATTATGGTCGGGGAGAAAGGATTCGAACCTTCGACCCCCTGGTCCCAAACCAGGTGCGCTACCAGGCTGCGCTACTCCCCGAAAAAACTTGTTATATTCATAAAATTTTGAAAAACAATTAATTAGTTTGAATTTTTATAGGAATATACTTATATTCTACTCAGGGGTGCTTAAATGCTGAGATTTATACCCTTTAAACCTGATCTGGATAATGCCAGCGGAGGAAAGAATGCAATTTATTTATATTACTTTATCATTTTTGCTTTTAACTACTGTTGTTAAAGCTGAAAAACTTACAATTTACACATATGACTCATTTGTATCCGAATGGGGACCGGGTCCATTAATTGAAAAACAATTTGAAGAAACTTATCAAATTGATTTAGAATTAGTCGCTGTTGATAGTGCAGCCACACTTTTAAACAAAGTAATTTTAGAAGGAAGTAACACTAAAGCAGATATTGTATTAGGGTTGGATATGAATTTATTTGACTCAGCAAAAGAGTCAAATTTGTTTGATAAACATTCATTAACAAACCTTAATAACAAACTAAATATTCCTATAAGTTGGGAAAGTGAATTATTTGTTCCGTATAATTTTGGATACTTTGCTTTTGTCTATAATAATAAAAATTTAAAAAACCCTCCTAGATCAATGGATGAACTAATTAATTCAACAGATGCGAGAATTGTAATTCAAGACCCAAGAACATCAACTCCTGGATTAGGATTATTAACTTGGATGAAAGCTCTTTATGGTAACGATGCACAGAGTAATTGGAATAAATTAAATAAAAAAATAATTGCTGTTACTAAAGGATGGACAGATGCTTATTACAATTTTTTTATGGCTGGTGAAGCAGATATCGTATTGAGTTACACCTCATCGCCTGCAGCTCATATCATGTTTGAAGAAAATTACGATATCTCAGCATCTACTTTTGAAGAAGGCAATTATATATCAATAGAATTTGCTGGAATTTTAAAAAGTTCTAGAAATAAAAAAATGGCTAATAATTTTCTTAATTTTATGATTTCAGATGATTTCCAATCTGTTATTCCTTCAACAAATATTATGTATCCAGTAACTAATGTAGAACTTCCCGAAGCTTATAATAAATTAGAAATTCCAAAACCTCTGCAGTTAAATCCTCAAGATATAAATGATAATAAAGAAACATGGATAAATGAGTGGCTTAATGCGTCATAAATTTTTTGTATAATAAGTATAATATAACAGTATTAGGTTTTTTCTTCTTAATACTGTTATTTCCTTTCTTAGGAATTTTTAATAAAATAAATTTCGACTTAGAAGAAATAAGAGTTTTTTTAGACAAAGAATAGTCTTTTTTTCTTTTTACCAAGCTTTTCTATCAGCTATTATAAGTTGCATATTAGCTATTCCTTTTGCTCTTGCACTAAATAGACACAAAGATCATAAATTAGTTAGATACATCATTTCTTTATGTGGTTTTTCTTTTGTTATTCCTTCAATATTAATAGTTTTTTCTGTAATTAAAATATTTGGATACAACGGTATTCTTAATACATATTTCAATTTTTATGACTTATTTTCAATTAAATCAATATATGGCTTGAAAGCAATTCTAATTGCACATGTGCTTTTAAACACACCATTTGCAACCAGATTATTTGTTCAAAACTTAAATACTATTCCAAGAAATTACTATGAAATTTCTGAGTCTATAAATCTGAATTTCTTAGGAAATATTTTTAAATTAGAAATACCAATCATAAAACAAAGTTTATTTGCTGTTTTTTCAATTATATTCTCTCTTTGTTTTTTAAGCTTTGCTATCGTTATGGCACTTGGAGGCAGTCCCAAAAACTCTACTTTAGAGGTTGCAATATTTCAATATGCTCTATTTGATTTAAATTTTAATAAGGCAATAATACTCAGTTTTATTCAAATATTCATATGTATAACATTTGTTTTAATTGGATTTTATAATT
>JAQBWI010000120.1 GCA_027625355.1 Pseudomonadota bacterium | reverse complement strand
CCTGGGAGGGGTCACCAAAGGTAATTGAATATATGAAAAACAATAACATTGCTTCGTACGATGAACTGCAAGATGACTATATGAATAATATTATTACAATTTTAAAAAAATCAAATAAATTAACAGCTGCATGGAATGAAGCGGCATTGCCTCCACATAATGATATAGGTTCTAGTGGAAGTGCAGGTAAAATTGATAAATCTTGTATTATTTTTGCATGGGAACATCCAGATGTTGGTTTGATGTCTGCTAGAAAGGGATTTAAAACTGTTCTTTGCCCTGGTCAAACAACTTATTTTGATATGGCTTATAATAATTCAACTTATGAAAGAGGTATTTGTTGGGCAGCAACTATAGAAGTTAAAGAAGTATTTGATTGGAAGCCAGTTGATGGTTACTCATCAAATGATTTAGAAAATATTTTAGGTATTCAAGCACAACTTTGGTCAGAGACTATAACAAATAAAAGTTATTTTGATGAGATGATTAATCCTCGACTAGCAACCCTGGCTGAAATTGCATGGTGTTCAGAGGCTAAAAGATCATGGGCAAATTTTAGATCGTCACTTAAGAATAATTTAGAATATTTATCAAAAATGGGGTGGAAGTTTCATAATTTTTAGTATTATTATTATAATTATTATTATTTTAAAAAGGAGTTCACATGAAAATCGGTGCAATTGGTTTTGGAAATAGAATCGCCCACGTTTACCATGAATTATCACAAATTAATCAAGATGCTGATTTAATAGCTTTTGTTGATCCTCAGCCGATTGGCAAGAATTATGCAGAAAAAAATAATTTTTTCCCTCCTCAAGAGTATTCCTCATTAAGTGAAATGTTATCGAATGAAAAATTAGATCTTTTGATGATCGGTTCTCCAAACCATCTTCATTTGGATCATATTAAAATAGGACTAAATGCTGGTATAAAAATTTTTGCTGAAAAACCAATTGTTATTA
Organism: Pseudomonadota bacterium; assembly: GCA_027625355.1. Lineage (GTDB taxonomy): Bacteria > Pseudomonadota > Alphaproteobacteria > HIMB59 > CACPNW01. Next base: position 2,568 of record JAQBWI010000120.1, on the reverse strand, counting down.
ATGAAACACAATCTTTTGAATTAGCAAAGCTTTTAGGTGAGTTTGGTCAAGATCAAGTCTTGGTCGGTTTGGTCTTGAGATATTCTCAACATGCAAGGTCTGTAAGAGATTTAATTAATAAAAATATTTTAGGAAATGTTATTTCTATAGAAGCTTCAGAGCATATTATGCCCTGGCATGGGGGATTTTTTATGCGAAATTGGCGTCGTAAAGAAAAATTCTCTGGCGGGTTTATGCTAGAGAAATGTTGTCATGATATAGATTTTTATAATATGATAGTGGGTTGCAGAGTAAAAAGAGTAGCAAGTTTTGGAGGAAGAAGTTCATTTATTCCTAAAAATAAGCCAGATAAAAATTTAGAAGAATTTACAAAATATAATTTGTTTGGATGGGAAGCTAAAGAAAGTGTTTTTGAAAGTGATGCTGATATTGTCGATCATCAGGTAGCAATAATAGAATATGAAAATGGAGCAACTTTAGCTTTCCATACCAATATGCGAGTCCCAGATGAGTTTAGACGTTTTGCAGTAATAGGAACAAACGGCATGGTGGAAGGTGATTTTGTTCGTGGTTTTTTGAAAGCGCACGATCAGCAAAGTAATGTTGTTTTAGATGAAGATTATGGTGCTGCTTTTGGAATGGAAAAAGGGCATTATGGTGCAGATAATTTAATGTTAAAAGACATAAATAAACATTTGACCAATTCTGAAAAAATAAATTTACCTGTTGGTGTAAAAGATTGTATTGAGGCAGGTATAATTGCTATGAAAATAGATGAGTCGAGAAAAACAGGAAAAATAATTGATTTGACTGATAGCTGGGAAAAATTAGACAACAATTTAACAAATATACATGAATAACAAATTAAAATCTTTTAACTCACCAACTTTCTTAGCCTACGTTTTGATTGCCCCAGCAGCAATATATATTCTTGCAATAGTTGCTTGGCCACTAGCTGAAACTATTAGATTATCTTTTACAAATTCAGGTTTAGCAGGTGAAGAATATATAGGTTTAGAAAATTATGAAAAAATGATGGGTAGTAAAAAATTTAATCAAACCGTTATAAGAACTTTTGTTTGGATGTTTTTTTCAGTGACTCTGAAATTAGTTATAGGACTGATTGGAGCTGTTTTATTAAATGCAAAATTACCAGGTCGTGGAATGTTTAGGGTATTAATTATGCCACCTTGGGTTGTGCCGATTGCAATTGGGATGCTTGGATGGCTTTGGTTATATAATGGTTATTTTGGAATTATAGCTGGAGTAGGCATGAAAACAGGTATTTTAGATGGTCCTTTTGGTTTTCTTGCTTATAAACAGAGTGCTTTTATTTCAACAATTGTTGCAGATGTTTGGGTTGGAACACCAATGGTAACTATATTCTTTTTAGCTGCTATGCAGGGTGTTCCTAGAGATTTATATGAGGCGGCATATTGCGATGGAGCTTCAAGATGGCATCGTTTTTTTAAAATTACATTACCTCAAATTACGCCTGTAATAATTACTATGGCCTTATTATCTGCAATTTGGACATTTAATTCTTTTGAAATAATTTGGATATTAACTGAGGGCGGCCCTAGAGGGGCAACAACAACACTAATTATTGATACATACAAAATGGCACTAGGAAATTATAAATTTGGTAAAGGTGCAGCTAGAGCGGTTGTGGTAATGATTTTATTAACTATCTTTGCAGCTTTTTATATGGCTATTCTTTTGAGAATTAACAAAAAGGTCTCTAATGGATAAATATAATCTATTTGAAAAAATATTATTATACTCAGGTATCTTAATATTCATGACATTTATATTACTCCCATTTGTTGAGATGTTTTATGCATCTCTTCGTCCTTTAGACCATTTGTTTCGATCTCCTTATCAATTTTTCTCTGATGATTTATCTTTTTGGGCATATGGAGAAATGTGGAACACTGTTCCAATGTTGGGAAGGTATATTTTTAATAGTTTCTTTTTAGCTACATCTGTTACTGTTATAACTATATTGTTTGTAATTCCAGCTGCTTACTCTTATGCCAGATTTAATTTTACTGGAAAAAATTCAAGCCTATATCTTCTCTTAGCTATTAATATGTTTTCAGGAGCAGTGCTTCTTATTCCATTGTATAAATTACTTAGAACATTAGGTCTTTTGAATAGTTATCAAGCAATGATTGTTCCAGGTGTTGCTTTTTTAATACCTACCTCTATTTGGTTACTAAAATCATATTTTGAAAAAATTCCAATTGATTTAGAGGAGGCGGCTTTTGTAGACGGGGCATCTCGTATACAAATATTGAGACATATCATAACACCTCTTAGTACTCCTGGTCTAGTTGTTGTTAGTTTATACATTTTTATAGGAGCTTATGCTCAGCAATTTCTATTTGCTATTACTTTCAATTCTAAGAAAGAGTATATGCCTATTCCTGCTGGTCTTTACGAATTTATTGGATATCAAACTATTAAATGGAATGAAATGATGGCTGCTTCTTTAGTTGGTATCGCTCCAGTATTAATCATCTTTATCTTTCTTCAGAAATATCTAGTTGAGGGTTTAACGGCTGG
>JAQBWI010000119.1 GCA_027625355.1 Pseudomonadota bacterium | reverse complement strand
AAAAAATTTGATGTTAAAATTATAAAAACAATATCCATTAATAATTCTGAAGATTTAAATATAATTAATAATTTTAATAATATTGAATATTTATTGTTTGATTATAAACCAGCTAACAATGAGCTTCCTGGAGGAAATTCGAAATCTTTTGATTGGAATTTGTTAAAAGGCCAAAAAATTAAATTACCTTGGTTTATTTCAGGAGGTATTAACGAAACAAATATAAAAAAAATACAAAATTTACTAAATCCTAATGGAATTGACCTCTCATCAGGTGTAGAAGTGTCCAAAGGTATAAAAAGTAATTTAAAAATAAATAATTTATTTGAAAAATTTTATGACAATTAAAAATTCATTAAAGCAATTACCAAATGAAAAAGGATATTTTGGATCTTTTGGAGGAAGATATGTTTCAGAGACCTTAATGCCACTTATTTTAGAAGTTGAAAAAGAATATAACAAAATTAAAAATGACAATAATTTTAAAAAAGAATTAGATCATTATATGAAAACATATGTGGGCAGACCAAGTCCACTATTCTTTGCTAAAAGGATTACTAAAGATCTTAATGGACCTAAAATTTATTTTAAAAGAGACGAATTAAATCATACAGGAGCACATAAAATTAATAACTGTATGGGTCAGATTCTTTTGGCAAAAAGAATGGGTAAAAAAAGGATAATTGCAGAGACCGGGGCAGGTCAACATGGTGTCGCAACTGCAACTGTTTGCGCATTATTTGGATTACCTTGCATAGTTTATATGGGTGAAAAAGATATCAAGCGACAATCACCGAATGTTTTTAGGATGAAGTTATTAGGAGCAGAGATAAGAAGTGTTACTACAGGATCAAAGTCATTAAAAGATGCAATGAATGAAGCTCTGCGTGATTGGGTAACTAATGTAAAAGATACTTTTTATATAATTGGAACAGCTGCTGGTCCACACCCTTATCCTGCAATGGTGAGAGATTTTCAATCAGTGATTGGTGAAGAAGTTAGAGAGCAAATATTAGATGCAGAAAATAGACTGCCTGACTTATTAATTGCATGTATTGGTGGTGGCTCTAATGCTTTAGGTTTATTTCATGAATTTCTAGATGATAAGCAGATAGAAATGATCGCAGTTGAGGCAGCTGGACACGGTTTAGAATCAGGGGCACATGCTGCAAGTTTAAGTGGTGGAAAACCCGGTATTTTACATGGTAACAAAACATATTTACTTCAATCACAAGATGGTCAAATTGATGAAGCTCATTCTATATCTGCTGGTTTAGACTACCCTGGGATTGGTCCTGAACATTCTTATTTATTTGAACAAAAAAGAGTTCAATATATGTCAGCTACTGACAAAGAGGCGATCGAAGCATTTCAATATTGTTGTAATTTAGAGGGTATTATACCGGCACTTGAGCCATCTCATGCACTTGCAGTTTTAAAAAAAATAGCAAAACATTACAGTAAGGATAAAATTGTTGTTATGAATATGTGTGGGAGAGGTGATAAAGATATTTTCACTATAGCTGAAGAATTAAATATTAAATTATAATGTCAAAAAGAATTAAAAAAATTTTTGAAATAAAAGGAAAAAAGTTAATCACCTTTACAACTGGTGGAGATCCAGATTTAAATACAAGCTTAGAAATTCTTAAAACTATAATTAATAATGGGATAGATATAATAGAAATAGGGATGCCTTTTTCTGACCCTATGGCAGATGGTCCTACAATTCAAGAATCCAGTGTTAGATCATTAGCAAATGGAACAAAAATTAATGATATTTTTGAAATAGTTATGAACATTAGAGAGCTTAACAGTGAAATACCAATTATTCTCATGGGTTATTACAACTCAATATTTAATTTAGGAATTGATAATTTTACTTCTAAATGTGCTGAAACAGGAGTTGATGGTCTAATAATTGTTGACTTACAGCCAGAGGAAGATTCAGAACTCTTCACAAAATCTAAAGAAAGAGGTATTGATCTCATAAGATTAATAACCCCTACAACTGATCATAAAAGATTAATTACTATTTTAAGTAATGCTTCAGGATTTTTATACTATGTAACTGTTACTGGTATAACGGGTCAAAATTCTGCAAATATAGAGGATTTAAAAAAATCAGTTAATACAATCAGGTCATCAACAAAATTACCGATTGTTGCCGGTTTTGGAATAAAAAATAGAAACGATGTAGAACAAATTAGTACTTTTACAGATGGGGTTGTTGTCGGTTCAAGTATTATTAATATTATTAAAGATAATTTAAATGATAAATACAAAATGATTAATAAAATTAAAATCTTCACAAAAGATTTAAAAGAAGGAATTAAAGAATGAATTGGTTAACAAACTTTGTAAAACCAAAACTTTCAGCTCTTGTAAAAAGAAAGGATGTACCTGAAAATCTATGGCAAAATTGCCCTTCATGTGGCAACATGATTCATCATAGAGATCTTAAAGAAAATTTAAGAGTATGTAATACATGTAATCATCATTTTCGTATGTCCGCAGATGATAGAATTGAATTGCTTTTTTCTAAAGATGAAACCCAAGAAATTGAGTTAGATAAAATTAGAGATGATCCATTAAATTTTTCAGATAAAAAAAAATATAAAGATAGGTTAAAAGAATATAGAAAAAAGACCAAAAGAGAAGATGCCTTTATTCTATTAAATACAAAAATTGGTCAATCAAACATAGTTTGTGGTTTAATGAATTTTGCATTTATGGGTGGATCAATGGGAAGAGCGGTTGGTGGTGCAATTGTAAAAGGAGCACAGACAGCATTAGAAAAAAAATGTCCATTCGTAATATTTACATCTTCAGGAGGTGCAAGAATGCAGGAAGGGATAATTAGCTTAATGCAAATGCCAAGAACAGTAGCTGCTGTAGAACTATTAAATCAAAATAAAATTCCTTATATAGTAGTATTGACTGAGCCAACTACAGGTGGTGTAACAGCATCTTTTGCAATGTTAGGAGATGTAACTATTGCTGAGCAAGGTTCTACTATTGGCTTTGCTGGTAAACGAGTTATACAAGATACTATAAGAGAAGAACTTCCGATCGATTTTCAAAAAGCGGAATATTTAAAAGATCACGGTATGGTTGATATAGTGTGTCACCGAAAAGATCTAAAAAGCAATCTTGAAAAAATAATAACTCATATCACTTAAATAAAGTGATTTCTAAAACTGATAATTTATTAAAAGAATTTATTAACCTTCATCCTAAGTTTATAGATTTATCCCTTTCTAGACTTGAATCTTTACTTGAAAAACTTGATAATCCCCATAAAAAACTTCCTCCTACTATTCATATTGCAGGAACTAATGGAAAAGGATCGACATTAAGTTTTATTAAAAATATTCTAAAAAATAATAATTATTCAGTTCACACTTACACATCACCACATTTAGAAAAGTTTAGTGAAAGAATAAACATCAACAACAAACAAGTAGATGCAAGAAGGTTACTAACAAGTTTAAAATTTGTAAAAAAAATAAACAAAGACAGACCAATAACTTTTTTTGAAATAACGACAGCAGCTGCATTTGTCCTTTTTTCAAAATACA
>JAQBWI010000118.1 GCA_027625355.1 Pseudomonadota bacterium | reverse complement strand
AGATTTTCTAGAGGTTTTACATAGTTCTTCAAAAAATTAAAAGCTGATGACTCCCAAACTAGAAATTTAATTTCTTTTAAATGTTTATTTTTAAGTATAGTTTTTTGAGGATTAGGAATTGTTTTAGATTTAAAATATTTACCTCCATAATACCAACTATTTGAGTCAGTATTATTTTCATTTATTCCAAAATTATTACCGATGTGATTTTTAATATTATTTAAATAATCTTCAAAAATATTTATTAATGATGGTGTAGGAAGAAAAATATTATGCTTTCCATTTCGTAATCTTGTATTTCGATAAATTAATTTTGCATTAATAAGATCATTTATTTTACGTTTGGCTGTATTAAATGGAATTTTATTTGAAAATGAAAGGTTACTTACAGTACAGGATTTATTTTCATAATAACTTGTCATGATAAAAAAAATTATTGGCAAGTAATCTGAAGTAAAACTTATCCCCTTTAATTGGTCAATATTTGTTTTATCAATTAATTTTATTAGAGAGAAAATTTCTTCTTTATGCACAATATGTATCTATCTTTGTTTAGAAAAATTTTATACTAAAACCCAAACCTTTCTAAAACTTCAATTGGTGCATCATTTTCAATCATTTTTCTTTTCATTTCTTCAAGCAATCTTTCTTTTTCAGAGGAATTAACTATATTTTTTAACTGTCCAGGGTCCTCTTCAATATTATAAATTGCTGTATTTGTATCCTCAAATTTCATATCATCTTTTCCACCTGTTTCATTACCTATGGCAGGTCCTGATTCATCATTTTGAATTTTCAAAACTGGAACTCCTTTTGTAAAAGAAAACGGTTCGTTAAGTTTAGCAGTTTTAAGTTCGTTTAAAGTGAAGAACTGTCTTAGGTGAGTTGGCATTAATGTATATTGATTTGGATCTGATCTTTTCATGTTATCAGGATAATTAAAAAAAGTATATTTTCCATCAGCTAAATTTACACCACCTCCCCAATAACCAAACAACGCTGTATGATTAGAAGTTTCTTCTTTTTTTAAAAAAGGCAATAATGACTTACCCTGAACTTCGTTAGGGATTTTTTTATTATTTAACTCTAAGAACGTAGGCATTAGATCAATATTTTGACTAACAACACTTCTTCTCTCTCCAACATTATTTTTATAATCAGGATGATAAATAAAAAGAGGTATATTCGCTATTTCGTTATATAATGGCATTCTATTTTTAGCCCACCAATCATGTTCACCTAGCATAAAGCCATGATCGGTTGTAAGAACGAGAGTTGTGTCTTCCCATAAATTATTTTCATCAAAATAATCCAAGATTGATCCTAGTAAATAATCACATAAACTTATTAAAGCTAAATAATTTGCTTTTAATTCATCAACTTCATTTGGAGTTTCTTTAACTCTATCATATTGTGGCCAGTCTAGTCTTGGGCCATTGTAACCTGTTATAAATTTTTCTTTGAATCTCTCTGGTGCAAAAAAAGGTTCATGCGGATCAAAGGTTTCAATTTGTAAAAACCAATCTTTTGCATCTTTATTAGTTTTTAAAAAATCTAGTCCTGATGCAAAACATTGGACAGAAGGAAAATCTTTTTCTTCTTTTATAAATTCACTGTTAATAGGATAAAAATAGTATCTAGATTCTCTATTAGTAAAATCAGATTGACTTTGATGATACATTTTTTTGAATCTCTCAATAGGAGGCTCAACCATTGCTTTCCATGGATCTCTCTCTTGTCCTCTTATAAAATCGAATGAGTTATATCTATTGTGATACGTTGAACCACCATCTTCAAAATAATGGTTATGATCAGTGATGAGATGTGTATAAGTATTATTTAATCTTAATATTTCAGGAAAAGAATTATCAAAGGGCTCTAAAGGACCCCAACTTCTGTGTAAAAAACTAAGTCTTCCAGATTGCATGTCACGTCTTGCTGGCATACATGGCATACTTCCTATGTAATGATTATCAAAAGTAATGCTTTTTTTTGCTAATCTGTCAAAATTTGGAGTGTAATTCACCTCCTTGTTATAAGGAGATAGCATTCTTTTATTAAGAGAGTCGAATAATAAAAATACAGTTTTCATATATATAGTAATAGTAATACTAGTTAAAATTAGTTTCAATTAATATTTTTGCCAATATGGCAATTATATATATTTACATCAATTGAAAAATCTATTGTTATTAGTCTTAAATTAATTGGAGGCAAAATGATAAATAGAATTATTTCTGTAATAGCAGTATTTATACTTTCTATTACATTATCAAGTCAAGTTTTTGCGGGACCTAAATTAACAATGTTAATAAATCAATCCCCTTGGTTTGACGGCTTTGCTAAAACTTTAGCAATGTATGAAGAAGAAACAGGAGCAAGTATTGAGTTGGATGTAAACCCATACCCAGCTATGTCTGAAAAAATTAGAAACTCAATCAGAGCGCCTGAAGGTATTTATGATATCGTAATTACCTCTACAGAATTTATGTCTACTTATTCTGATAGTGGAGAGTTCAGAAACATTAATGATATTGATCCAAATTACAAACTTGATGAAGGTATTTGTAGTTATCAAAATACAAGTTATTGGAATTATGATACTCAATCTTATGATGCTGTAAATGGAGAATTTATTGGGATACCAGTTAATGGTAATGTTCAGGTTCTTTATTATAGAAGAGATTTATATGAAGAAAAGGGATTAACACCACCAAAAACTTGGGATGATTTAATTGCAAATGCTGCAGTTTTTCATAATCCTCCAAGTATGTATGGAATGATTCAACGTATGGAAAGATCTTCTGTTACTTACAATTTTGGACCATATATGTTTAGTCATGGTGGCGCAGTTTATAAAGATCCATCAAATGGAGATTTTGGAATTGTTTTCAATAGTCCTGAAGTTAAAGCGGCTATGGAAACATATCTTAATGTAAGAGATACGGTTGGACATCCTAACTCACATGCAATTGGTCAAGGTGAAATGATACAATACATGCGAACTGGTAAAACCGCTCATGCGATTGCAGTTATTGCGGCATGGGGTGGAATGGATGATCCAGACAAATCTGCTGTTATAGGTAAAATGGGCGCGGCTTTAAATCCTGCAGGACCAAATGGAAGTGCAAGTAGTTTAGGCCATTGGGAAGCACATATTCCTAAAAATATCCCAGATGAAAATGCAGTTGAAGCGTTAGATTTTCTTAAATGGTTAGTAACTAAGGAAAATCAAATTAAATACATTGAAAATGGTGCTGTACCTGTTCGTTGTGATTTAATTGATTCTCCTTTGGTAAAGGAAGACCAATTTAGATTTCTTGAAGCTTTAGGACAAAATTCAGATGTTGCTCAATTTATTGCTCCAAACGTGGAAGCTGTAGAGTCCACAGCAATTACAAACCTTTATTTAAATTCAATAGCTGCAGGTGAAATGTCTATTGAAGAGGGTTTAAATGCTGCAGCAGCAGAATTATATGATTTAATGACTAAAGCTGGAAAGAAAACAAGTAAGCTTCCTTCGCTTTAATTATTGATAATTAATAGTAGCACCTAATTTTAATTAGGTGCTACAATGAAATAAATTTATGTTTAAAAAAGATTTAAGTTGGAAAATA
>JAQBWI010000117.1 GCA_027625355.1 Pseudomonadota bacterium | reverse complement strand
TAATACTAAAGAGCTCAGATGTAAAACCTAATAAAGCTGGCCCAACCAATAGTCCCAGAAAACCAAAAGTGGTAAGATTTGCAGCAGCTGTATTAAGATTATCAGTGGTATTTCTGAGAGCAACCCTAATAGCGATAGGAAAAAAATTAGCAGATGCAAATCCCAAAAGGAATAAACCAAATAATATCAAATATATATTTCCATATAAAATTATCCCAAAATAAATTATTGAGCCAATCAACGGCATGTAACCACCTACCATTTTTTCGCTAGATAAATTAATCATTTTAGCTCCAAAAAATTTTCCAATTGTTTCTCCACTTGCCCAACTAACGATAGTAAGACTTGCAATTAAACTTGTAGTAAATAATTCTCTTTCAAACCATAAAGGAGCCCAATCTACTAATGCCATAACTGTCGCCCAAAAAACAAAAAGATAAAAACTAAAAATTATAATATTATTTTCAGGCATCCTTATTTTTTCTACAGGCTCAATACTCTCATAATCTCTTCTTAATGCTAAGGAATAAACAAAATAAGAACATAAAAAACCTAAAATAACTAGAAATGAAAATAAATAATGTGAGTCAAATTCCATAAATCTATATAGACCTGAACATAACCCACCACATAAAAAACCTAAAGTCATGAAAGCACTTAAATATGTTTGCAGAATTTTATTTGTCTTTTCTTCAGCGATTTTTGTTACTGCAGCAGTAGTAGTAAATAGAAAACCAAAACCTATACCAGTTGGTAATCCACTTAATAAAAAAAAATAAATATTATTTGATAATCCAAAAGTAATTGGTGATAGTGAAAAAAATAAGACTCCAATCAACAATGTAATTTTTGATCCAAATTTAGGAACAATTAACCTACCAGCTAATTGTGATGAAATTAATTGAATAATAGAAAAAAACATTAAAAAAAAACCAATGGTAGTGTTCGCAAAATTCATTTTTTCTATAATCCAAGGAAAATGAGATACTGTATTTCCCCAAATAAATGCTGGTATAAAAAGAGCTAAGCATGATGAATAAAAGCTATTAAAATAAATTTTTTTATCCATAATAAACTTATATTATTAGTTAAAATCCATTAAATTATAAAAATTACTAATATATTATAGTAGTTTTAAATTTCAGGCATTTTGGAGAATTAGTAGACTAGGAATTATTCCACCAGGAGCTGTTCTCACCGATAAAAAAGAGAAATTTAAAGCAACAGTTAGTATTGATGGTTCTCTGAAAATTAAAAATTTATCAGGATCTCTCCTTCAATTAGATGCAAACGTACAATGCTTTAAAAATTAAGCATATTGACCAGCTACATAACCAGAAGACCAGGCCCATTGAAAATTATATCCTCCGAGATGACCGGTAACATCAACAACCTCTCCAATAAAATATAAGCCCTGATTATTTTTCGACATCATTGTTTTCGATGACAGTTCATTCGTATCCACTCCACCTAATGTTACTTCTGCGGTTCTGTATCCTTCTGTTCCTGTAGGTTTTATCGTCCATGAATTAATAAACTCACTAATTAAACTTATTAATTTTTTTGACATATCCGCTATTCTGCCTGAAATTTTTAATTGATCACAAATCATGTTTGCTAATCTTTTAGGGAGTAATTCATTTAAGATAGAATTAATATCCTGTTTTGAACTTGTTCGTTTTTTTTCCTCTAAAAATGAGAATATATTTTTATTTGGCGATAAATTTATTTGTATATGCTCTCCTAACTTCCAATACGAAGATATTTGCAATATCGAAGGTCCACTTAAACCTCGGTGGGTAAATAACATCCCTTCTTCAAATAAAGTTTTTTTATAAGAGACTTGTGATTCAACAGACAGTCCAGATAACTCCTTGCATTCTTTTAATATATCATCACTAAAGGTAAGAGGAACCAAAGCGGGGAGAGTTTCTATTACTTTTAATCCAAATTGCTTTGCGATATCATAACCAAATTTACTAGCCCCTATTTTAGGGATAGACAAACCTCCAGTTGCGATAACAAGAGACTCACTTTCATAAATTGTTGAAGAGGTTTTGGTTTTGTAGTGTTGTGATTTACTTACTGACTCTACATTTGTGTTATTGAGAAGCAAAACATTTGCTTTCTCACACTCCGTCTTAAGCATATCAATTATTTGTTGAGCACTTTGATCACAAAATAATTGACCAAGTTTTTTTTCATGAAAAGATATGTGGTGCTTTTGAATAAGATTAATAAAGTTTTGATGAGTGTATTGATTTAAAGCAGAGATCATAAAATTTGGATTAGAAGAAATAAATTTTTTATGATCAGTATAAATATTAGTAAAATTACATCGCCCTCCTCCAGATATTCTAATTTTTTCACCAATTTTTTTTGCGTGATCTAAAAGAACAACTTTCCTTCCTCTTTTACCAACTTCAATGGCGCACATCATTCCTGCTGCACCAGCACCTATTATTACTACATCACATTTATTAATCATTTGATTTTAAAAACTTATTAATTTGTTAATATATCAGATATTGATGTACTCCAACTATCATCACTATGCTTTTGCCAATAGAGTTTATGCAATTGTCTTGTTAGATTTCCAACGCTCCCTTTGCCAATTTCTTTACCACTTACTTTAGTAATTGGCATAATTCCCCCTGCCGTCGATGTCGCAAATAATTCCTCAGCATTATATAATTCTTCAACTGAAATTGATTTTTTCATTATTGGTAAGTGTAATTCTTTTGCTAAGTCAAAAACTGACTGTCTAGTAATTCCTTCTAATACACCGTGATCAGGAGTAAAAATTCCTGAGCCATTAACACAAAATAAATTAAAACCTGGACCTTCGGTAATGTTATTATTTTCATCAACCAATACCGCTGTGTCATTTCCTTTTTCGTACGCATCTAACATCCCTGTGACTAAATCCATCCAGTGATAGTTTTTTATCGTTGGATCTACTGAACTTGGAGGAATTCTTTTTATATCAGTCAATAAAACATTTAATCCTTTTTCAAAATCCTCTTGCTTTAAAATCCAACCAAAAGGAACAGCAAACGCCATTACACGGGGAGTTGCAAGTCTTGGATCTCTGACAAACTTTGGCGACATACCTCTTGTTTGTATCATCTCAACATAGGCACTCTCTAATTTACCTTTACTTACACAATTGGCTAAAATTTTTTTAAGTTCATCACGACTTATCTGACATGGCATACGTAATTTTTTTGCAGACTCAAAAAAACGATCGATGTGTTTGTCCAGACGAAAGAAACGACCTTTCCAAACATGAACAACATCATACGTTGCATCAGAACGAAGAAAACCCCAATCCAAAATAGATATTTTTGCTTCAGCCAGTTTTACAAATTCACCGTTTATCCATGCATATCCTTGTGGAAATATTTTATTCATACATCTAATTTACCATTAAAAGCTCTTAAAATTAAATTTACTTTCTAAAAAATCAAAATAAAATTAATCATTAAAAAAGAAATTAGCCCAACTATTGCCAAGAAAATTAAAAGTATAAGAAAATTTTTTATTAAATTATTCTAATTCATATCAGGATTTCAAAAAATTTTTATTATTTGTATATAAAATTAATAATAAAATTTAGACAAAAAAAA
>JAQBWI010000116.1 GCA_027625355.1 Pseudomonadota bacterium | reverse complement strand
AGTAAAATTAATTTTTATAAAACACGAAGAAAACTTCGAAGTATTAGCAAATAAAAATAAATTAACACAGGTTTTTATTAATTTAATTGACAATAGCATCTCATTTTCTCCTAAAAGATCAAAAATTTTAATACAATTGGATAAAGTTGATGAACAATTTATCTCTCTTCGATTTTATGATCAGGGGAAAGGGGTTGATTTAAAAGACTCAGAAAAGATATTTGAAAGGTTTTATAGTGATAGGCAAGAAAATATAAAAAATCATACTGGTCTTGGACTTTCTATAGTTAGGGATATTATTGAACACATGAAAGGAAATATTTCTTTGGATAAGTCAAATAAAAGTGATTACCCCGGTGCTTGTTTTTTGATAACTTTACCTATAAAACAATAATAAAAACTACAGTAACCAAAACTAATTTAAAATTTATAGCGGAAATAGGATCTAAAAATGAGTCAAGATTATAAAGTAAAAGATATGGAGCTAGCTGAATGGGGTTTGAAGGAAATTGCCATAGCTGAGACAGAAATGCCTGGATTAATGGCTCTTAGAGAAGAATATGGTGATAGTAAGCCTCTTGAAGGGGCAAGAATAGTTGGTTGCCTTCATATGACAATTCAAACTGCTGTACTTATTGAAACTTTAGTTCATCTTGGAGCTTCAGTTAGATGGAGTTCTTGCAATATTTTCTCAACTCAAGATCAGGCTGCAGCAGCTATAGCGTCAAAAAACATTCCTGTATTTGCTTGGAAGGGAATGTCAGACGAAGAGTTTTGGTGGTGTATAGAGCAAACACTAAAAGGTCCAAATGGATGGAAACCTAATATGATATTAGATGATGGTGGAGATGCCACGCAAATTATTCATGAAAAATATCCTGAACTTTTAGAGGATATTAGAGGTCTGTCAGAGGAAACTACTACAGGAGTTCTAAGGTTAAAAGAAATGCAAAAAAAAGGATTGCTTAAGGTGCCTGCAATAAATGTAAACGATTCGGTAACTAAATCTAAATTTGATAATTTATACGGATGTAAAGAAAGTCTAGTTGATGGAATTAGACGAGGTACTGATGTAATGATGGCAGGTAAAGTTGCTGTTGTTGCTGGTTATGGAGATGTTGGAAAAGGTTCTGCTGCTAGCTTAAGAGGAGCTGGAGCTAGAGTATGTGTCACTGAAATTGATCCAATTAATGCTTTGCAAGCAGCGATGGAAGGTTATCAAGTTGTAACAATGGATGATGCAGCTTCTTATGGAGATATTTTTGTAACCGCTACAGGTAATGTAGATGTTATAACGCTTGATCATATGAGAAAGATGCATGATAGAGCAATCGTTTGTAATATTGGACACTTTGATAATGAGATTCAAACTGAAGCTTTAAGAAACTATAAATCTCATGAAATTAAACCTCAAGTAAGAGAAGTCGAGTTTCCTGATGGAAAAAAAATATTACTCTTATCTGAAGGTCGTCTTGTAAACTTAGGAAATGCCACAGGTCATCCAAGTTTTGTAATGAGTGCTTCTTTTTCAAACCAAGTAATTGCGCAGATTGAACTTTGGGAAAATTATAAAAATTATGAAAATAAAGTTTACGTTCTTCCTAAAAATTTGGATGAAAAAGTTGCTGCATTGCATTTGAAAAAAGTAGGAGCAAAACTTACAGAACTTAGTGAAAAACAAGCTGACTACATTGGAGTTAGCAAAGTTGGACCTTTTAAAGATGAAACGTACAGATATTAGGAGTAAAACATGAGACCTTATTTATTTACTAGTGAATCTGTATCAGAAGGACATCCAGATAAAGTTTGTGATAGAATTTCAGATATGGTTGTTGATACTTATTTGTCATCT
The DNA here is from genome assembly GCA_027625355.1 of Pseudomonadota bacterium. Classification (GTDB taxonomy): domain Bacteria; phylum Pseudomonadota; class Alphaproteobacteria; order HIMB59; genus CACPNW01. The sequence goes on along the minus strand of JAQBWI010000116.1, from coordinate 1,778 downwards.
GGAGATCCACAAACTCGAGTTGCATGTGAAACTCTTACTACAACTAACAAAGTAGTTTTAGCGGGTGAAGTAAGGGGTCCATCAATATCAAAAGATCAAATTATATCCCAAGTCAGAGATTGTATTAAGGATATAGGTTATGAACAAGATGGTTTTCATTGGCAAAACTGTGATATTCAAAGTTTTCTTCATGAACAATCATCTGATATAGCAATGGGAGTTGACTCAGGAAGTAATAAAGAAGAAGGAGCTGGCGATCAAGGTATAATGTTTGGATATGCATGCCTTGATACAGACAGTTTAATGCCTGCTCCAATTCATTACTCTCATCAAATTTTGCGTAAAATGGCTCAAGCAAGAAAAGATGGATCAGCTCCTGGTCTAGAGCCTGACTCAAAAAGTCAAGTAACGATGCTTTATGAAAATGGAAAACCTAGTAAAGTTACTTCTCTGGTAATTTCATCGCAACATAAAGAGGGATTGTCTCCGTCTGATGTTAAAGAAATTGTAAAACCTTATGTTTATGAAAGTATCCCTAATGAATTACTTGAAGGACTAAAAGATGACGAGTTTTATGTAAATCCAACTGGAAATTTTGTTATAGGGGGGCCAGATGGAGACTCTGGTTTAACGGGTAGAAAGATCATCGTTGATACATACGGTGGTGCTGCACCTCACGGAGGTGGAGCGTTCTCTGGCAAAGACCCATCCAAAGTTGATAGATCAGCAGCCTATGCATCAAGATATTTAGCTAAAAATATCGTTGCAGCTAACCTTGCTGATGAATGTACAATTCAGCTATCTTATGCAATTGGTGTTTCAAAACCTTTATCTGTTTACGTAAATACGAATGGAACAAATAAAGTTGATGAGCAAAAAATAGAAAAATCTGTTCAGGATTTATTTGATTTAAGTCCAAGAGGAATAAGAGAGCATTTAAAACTTACAAATGCTATTTATGTTCCAACTTCAGCTTATGGTCATTTTGGAAGAGAACCAACTGAACAAGGTCATTTTACTTGGGAGAAAACTGATTTAGTCGACTCTTTAAAAAATTTACTTTAAAGTTTGCCTGAAGAAACTCTTAACTTAAATTTAGAAGGTCTAAAAAAATTTTGTGAAAATGTATCACTCTATTTAAAAAAAGGTGACATAATTTGCTTATCGGGTGATTTAGGATCAGGCAAAACAACTTTCTCAAGATATTTAATAAATTCAATTTACAAAAATCAGAATAAAGAACCACCTAATATTATTAAAAGTCCATCATTTCCAATTTTATTAACTTATGAATTAAGTAATTTTGAAATTTACCACTATGATCTTTATCGAGTTTCAAAAAATACTGAGTTAATTCATTTAAATATATTCGAAGAGTTAAATAATTCAATTACGCTAGTAGAATGGCCTGGAACCATATTAGATTCATTACAAAATTATAATTATTTTTCTATTTATTTCGATATTCTTGATGAAAATACAAGAATTTTGAAACACAATTTAATCTTTAGTTAAAATGAAATTTAATTATAGTGAATTATACCAAATAGAGAGTGGGGCATCACAGAAAAAAATTTATAGGTTTAAAAATAAAGATAAAGAAGGTGTTGTTGTTGATTTCTCATATAATTATAAAGATTTCGATTCATTTTTAGAAGTAAACAAATTCTTATCAACTATAAACATATCTATTCCAAAAATATTTGACATTGACGAGAGTAAACACTTAGTTTTAATGGAAGATTTTGGAAATAAAAGATACGATACTATAATAAACA
>JAQBWI010000115.1 GCA_027625355.1 Pseudomonadota bacterium | reverse complement strand
AAAGTAGTCTTACAATTATTAAAAAGGGATATTTCTGTAATCGTAGCAGACTTAGACATAAATAAAAATAAAGACAGATTAGAAAACGATATTAAAAAAATTGGTAAAGATAAAAATTTATTAAGATACGAACAGTTAGATATAACAGATATTCAAAATGTTGAGAAAATATTTCAAAAGTATGATTTAGACAGTGTTATAAATTTAGCTTATGGCATTGGAGCTATTTGTGAAGAAAACCCCTTACTTGCGAGTAAAATTAATATTGTTGGGACAACAAGTATATTTGACATGATTGTTAAATATAGAATACGTCGATTAGTATTTGCAAGCAGTGAAACGGTTTATGGTGCCAATCAAGAATTTTTTGGCAATAAAGCAGTCTCTGAAAATGATTTTACTGGTATTGATAATCATTTTTTTACTTATGGTGTCATGAAATTGCTAAATGAATTCATGGCTGAAAAATATATTAAAAAACATGGATGCAGTATTGCCTATACGAGACCATCAGTTGTTTTTGGCTATGGTAGACAAAATACGGCACTTAACTGGGCAGAAGATTTTGCAGCAATGCCAGCTTTAGACAAAACTGCTAACCTTCCATTCTCTAAAAACAATAAAGATAACTGGATATATGTTGATGATTGTGCAGAACAGCTTGTTCGATTAACCTTAAAAGAAAAATTAAATTATTCATGTTTTAATACAGGCTCAGAAACTTTAGATGGTCATCAGCTTGAAAAAACAGTAAAAAAAATTATTCCAAATGCCAATTTGATTTTTGATGAAAATATAAAATCAACTCCATTAATAGATGATCAAAATGATGAAAGAATAAGAAAAGAAATAGACTTCAATCCAAGATCATTTGAAGATGGTGTAAAGTGTCTTGTAAACGATGTAAGAGAAAATCAATAAAAAGAAAATGATATGAAATTTTTAACTACTGTAACTGGGAGCTACCCAAGAAAAGATGTTCAAAAAGATACTTTAAGAAAATCAAGTGTCAATGATGATGAGGCGCTTGAGTTGATTAAATGGGCTGTTAAAGAACAATCAGATTTAGGTCTTGATATTATAACTGATGGCGAAGGGTACAGGGAAAATATGTACTGGTTTTATCAACTAAGAACTGATGGAGTTGACGCAGAAAATAAAAAATACAAACATTTTTCAACAGGTGGTTCTATGAAAAACGTAGACTTGAGTAAAACCCATGGAACAAAAGGTTTTGGTATTGAGTGCGCTGTAATTACCAATGAAATTAAAAACTTAAATACAAAATTATATGAAAAGTGGAGAACGGCAAGAGACAACACACCGAAACATATACAAGTAAAACAAACCATTACGGGACCTCATATGTTGGCAAGATTTAGCGTAAATGAGAGAACAGATTTATACCCTGATGATAAAGCCTTAGCTATGGCTTATGCTAATGTAATAATTGAAGAGCTAGAAAAGGTATGTAATGAGGGTTGTGACTATATTCAATTTGATGAACCTGTGTGGACAGAAAATGTTAATGAAGCAAACTGGGGCGCTGAAGTTCTAAACTACATAATTGACAAATTCCCATCAGTTAAATTTAACTTACATATCTGTGGAGGTAATGCACACAGGAAAAGGGGGTATTTTGGTCGCTATACGGATATGATACCTGCATTTAAAAAATTAAAAATAGATGAAATTCACTTAGAGCATTGCAGTCTTCATTATACAATGTTGGATATTTTCAAAGGTTGGGATTTTAAAGGTTCATTATCTGCAGGAGTGGTTGATCAAAGAATAGATAATACTGAAAATATTGAAGACATTGAAAAGTTTACACAACCTCTTCTTAATTATTTTAAGCCTGAAAAGATATTATTAACAAGTGAATGTGGTTTTGGACATGTTCCAATTGAGATAACACGGAATAAATTAAGAAAACTAGTTGAAGCTGCAGCAATTTTAAGAAAGAAGTATTAATATGGATTTAGAATTTATAGATACTCCTAGCCCTATAGGTAATTTTGTTAATGTGAGAATATCAAAAAACTATGCTTATATATCTGGACAAGGAGGCTTTGATGATAACAAAAAATTAATAACTGGTAAAGTTGGTAAGGATTTAGACTTGAATCAAGCTTATGATGCAGCAAGAAGAGTAGGGATAACAATTTTGTCAGTAATTAAAAATGATATAGGTTTTGAAAAAGTGAATAAGATTGTAAAAATACTTGGTTTAGTTAATTGTACCTCAGATTTCTTATCTCAGCCAAAAGTCATTAATGGTTGCTCTGATTTATTTGTAGAATTTTTTGGAAAAGAAAAAGGAATGCATGCACGAAGTGCAATGGGGGTATATGTTCTCCCAAATAATATACCAGTAGAAATTGAAGCTATAATAGAATTAAACTCTCAAGCTACTTGATATTTTTTTATAGCCTCTCTATTCAGCTCAATACCCAAACCTGGCTTTGTAGGAGGTAAAATTTTTCCATCAACAAAATCAAAACCTTCAGTGGCTAACTCTTTTCTTAAAATTTCAACACACATTTGAGGAGGTAAATATTCAATAAATGCACAGTTTGATGTGTTAAAAGCAAAGTTAGCAGTAGCAGAAATAGAAACAGAGGTTTTCCAACAATGAGGGACAATAATTCTATTATTGTCTTGAGAAAATTTAGCTATTTTCTTTGCTTCTGTTAAACCTCCACAGCGTCCTACATCTGGTTGTGCAACATCAATTTTTCCATTTAAAATTAAATCTTCAAACTCATATCGTGTACTTAACCATTCTCCCGCTGCAATTTTCATTGGTGCTTCATCATGCATTCTCGCATAACTTTTTATATCATCAGTCCAAACAGGTGTTTCTAAAAAATAAATATTAAACTCAGCCCAATCCTTTACTGTTCGTAAAGCTTGTTCTGCATCTTTCCAGCGATATTGTACATCAATCATTAGCTCAACATCTGGACCCAAAGCTTTCCTTACAGCCGCAACTACTTCAGTTGTTTTATCATCATTTTCATTAAGCCCACTATGAGCATATGGACCATTTAATGTAACTTCAGATTTTACAGCTTTAAATCCAAGACTTTTTGCTTTTTCTGCCCAAGCAACCAAAGAATCTCTGTATTCTGAAAAGGAGTGACCAACAGGTTGTAAAGAAGCATAAGGAACAACGAAGTCTTGTTCTTTTCCTCCAAGCAATTCATATACTGGTTTATTTAAAGCCTTACCTTTGATATCCCACAATGCCATATCAACTGCACTCATCGCATTAACACCAGCACCTCTTCTTCCTGTCATTGCTGTACCAACATAAATTTTTTCCCAAAGTAAATCAATTTCAAGAGGATCGGACCCTATGAGAATTTCTTTAACACATTGGTCCATTGTATGTGTTCCTGGAGATTCAATAAAAGCTTTTGCTACCCATGGACTTGTATCACATTCTCCGTATCCTTCTATACCTTCATCAGTCTTAATAATTACTAGGCATGTATCTTGCGCTGATGATGTTAAGCTTGGATCATAATTATCAGCAAGAAGTACATAAGTTTCAACATCAATAATTTTCATAAAAGAGTCCTTAGGTTTATTTTATAAATTTCATAATTTTATTCATTAAAAGAATATTATATTATAAGTTAAATA
>JAQBWI010000114.1 GCA_027625355.1 Pseudomonadota bacterium | reverse complement strand
AAACATATAGGCATATTTTAAAAATGACTCTTGATGAATATGCAGTGATTCAAGCATTCCTGCTCCTTTATTTTGCTTACCATAGGTATTACTGTTTCTAAGGAGAAGTATTGTTTTGCTTGGGAGCAACTTAAAAATATTTTGAGGTATATGTTTAGCCTCTGATATTGTATTATCGATTAAAATAACATCATCAAAAAATTTATAAATATCTTTTTCCAATAGAGCTTTAAAACCCTTTTCATAAGAGTCTATCCTGTTCGAACCATATTCCAGCTTTATTTTATCTTTTGAAAAAAAAGACTTTTTTACTATTATCGATGAATTAAGGATAAGTGCATACTTCATATGAAATCAATCTGTTGATTTGTTTTATTAAAAATCGTAATTGAGGGAAATAATTCAATAGTTTGATACTGAATATCAGATTCAATAGAATTTAGAAATTCAGTGATTTTAGGTTTTTGGTATTTTTTCATCCAGTGAACACTGTCTCTTTCCTCAGATCCCCCTTCAAGAATAAGTACTCTGTTTGTTATAGGTAAATAGTTTTCAATTGAGAAGCGATAAGTATCTCCGTCATTGGAAATGTCTATATGAATAATGTCAAAGTTATCAGAATTTTTGTAATAGCTGTAGAAATCTCCATGAACTATCTCTACGTTTTTATTTGAACTAAACATAGTTTTTATATATTCAAAGTTTGCATTTTTATATTCATAACCTTCGAATAAATCTACCCCAATAATTTTTGTGTCTTCACTCGAGTGATCAACAAAAGATTTAAGAGAATATCCATCAAGAAGCCCAATTTCTAAAATACTTTCTGGTTTTACAGCACCACATATTTTTTTAAATACAATATCAAAGTTATTCTGGCTATAAGATGAAGAAAATTTTTTTTTATTCATAATTCAATTAATTAATTTTACACCATTTATATCAATCCACTTATAAAAAGAAAATAGCCTCCAGATATTACGTTCATCTATAGAACTAAAATTGTCTTTTGAATCAATTGAGTTTAAAAAATTCGCAACTACTTCATGGTCGTCATCTATAGAGTTTAGAAAAGGGATCCCAATATTATTTATCCATAAAGAAAAATCATGACTAAAGCCCTGTTTTTTTTGATTATGAATATTTGTAAATCTTGCAGCTACTTTTCTTAGCTCCTTTTTAGATTTCAAAAGGTCAGTGTTTTCTTTTTGATTTTTCGATAATGAGTAGTCTAAAATTCTATCATCTAAATATACTGGTCTAACCTCCAATCCATTTAACATAGATGCTGTGTCACTTTTTTTTAATATATTTGTATACAGATATGTTTGAAGGTCTATTAATTGAGTTACATCGTATCTATTTTTCGCAGAGGATAAATCTAATTTACCCAGATATTTCGTAAAAATACTATGGCTATCAATCAAGGAAGTAAATGTATTTTGCCAATGTAGAACTTCTTCACCTTTTGCATATTTTTGTCCGCTGAAAAATAATTCAACCTTATCAGATATAGGAATATTTTTATCTGAAATTAAAGTATCAACTATTTTTGCAAATGCTACAAATAAACTTTCTAGACTTGAATTAATATAAGGGGATATTTTTTGTGCTCTATACCAATCATATCCCCCAAACAACTCATCAGCTCCATCTCCAGTTAAGACAGCCTTTGTGTGTTGAGAAACTATTTTATTTAAGTAATACGTTGGAACTATACTTGGATCACCAATTGGTTCTGGAAGTTTATACATCAACTCGTCTATAACTTCATAATTCTGTTCTTCACTAAATTCAATAATCTCGTGTTCTAAATTTAAGTCCTCAGCAATTTTTACTGACTTATGTGACTCATCAAATCTTTTATTTTGGAATGAAAGAGAAAATGCTTTTACATCTTTACCGAGTATACTTTTAGCTATATAGGCAATAATAGAAGAGTCAATACCACCGCTAAGCAGGAGGTCAACGCTAACATCTGCTTTAAGTTGATCATCGATAACCGTAGAAAGTAAATCCTCAAGATTTATATTTTCTCCAGATTTTTTTGATATATTATAATATTTATTCAATGATGAATTACTTATTGACCATTTAAAATAGCATCCAGGCTCTAAACTTTTAATATCAGTTAATAGATTACTAAAATAATTATTCCCACCAAACAGTAAAAAATTTTCCAAAGATTTTTTAGAAATTTTCTTTTCTGAAAAACCTGATAATAACAAGGGCTTGATTTCCGAAGAAAAAACCAAAGGATATCTATCAGTTTCCATGTAGTACAGAGGTTTAATTCCTAATTTATCCCTACATAGCAGAACCGAATTATCTTTTGAGTCATAAAAACTAAAAGCAAACATACCATTTAGATCTGATAAGTTATCATTACTGTTTTGCTTGAGGTATTCAAATAAATGTACAGTGTCACTTGTTGTTGCTAAGTTCTTATCAATCTTTAATCTTGTTTTTTGGAGGTCGTATAATTCGCCATTATAAACTAGAAGATTTCCTGAGGTATCATTCATTGGCATCTTTCCAGCTTTTTCACCTACAATTGAGAGCCTAGAGCTTCCAAAGTGCACATAGTAATTATCTTTCTGAAAGATTGTAAAATCTGCTTCATCGGGCCCCCTGTGTGCAATTGAGTCAGTTAATTCTCTAATTAAACCCTCTTCTTTTTTATAAGATACAAAACCAACTATTCCACACATTATAAGTCAACTATAATAGGCTAAATAAAGAAATTGTTTAAACACAACAGTATATAAAGATACAAAAACTGTATGAATTAGGTATTATTTATGTAGCAAATGCTTAGAACTAAAAAATCTTTATACATAGGTCTTTTAATAGTTGGAATGTTTCCATCTCTACTTTTTGTTTATAATAAAGCATTTTCTCCCAATACTTCAACTTTTGAAAAAGGCTCTATTTCACTAAACACCTATGCAACTGTTTGCTTTGAAGAAGACGAAGTAATTCAAAAATTAGATGAAAGTAGCCCCTCAAAAGTTTTTATATTTGAAAACAGGGATATCTATATATCTGAAAACATAAACAATATTTTCTGCCTGGGTCATGTAGTTGAAGTCTTTGAAGATGAAAAGAGTATCTTAATATTCTTAGGTTCAAATCCCAAAGTTAGTCAGGCAGCAAACCTTGTGTGGCTTTTTTTAGCAACTATTTTCTGCTTTCTAAAACTGAAGAATAAGCATAGATATCTCTTTCCAAGTATTCTAGCTTTTTACATTTCTCAACAAATAGTAGAGAATAAGGATTTTAATTTTTTTAATCTTGTCAATGTGTTTAGTGCAGCTCTAGTGGTTTTATTAATTGCATTGTTTATTTTTGATTTTGATGAGTTCCAAAAAACTAAGTCATTTATATTAAACAATTTTATTAATATTTTTAAAAATGAAATTTTCTCAAAAGTACCTTATAAGTTTTTCTTAACAGTCAATTTTATATTAATTGTGACCGCTGCTTTAGCAGGATACATGAAAAAATTTACTTTTAATGAGTCTATATCGTTGTACAACGATGTGTTGATAGTTATTTATACTTCTGCAAAAATGTTTTTTTATAATCAGACTTCTTTTGAAGCTGCCTTAAACCAACACTCGCCTATGCTTTCCTATATTTACAAATATTTATTCTATTTATTTGAGTATCAAGATTTTGAAATAGCCCATACC
>JAQBWI010000113.1 GCA_027625355.1 Pseudomonadota bacterium | reverse complement strand
TAATTTTTTTCATATTTTTATATTAGTTTATTAGATAAGATTAATGCAAGACACATCTTGAAGCAGTATCGTCAGGCTTGGGTAATGGTTGTTAGTTTTGGTGTTTTTATATATTTATTTTTAAAGTTTGAAATTTGATTTTTAGTAGCTAATTTTTATTTAATTTGGTGTGTAGCCTTTTGTTTGCATACATTGATCATATGCAGCATCATTTTGTGCTATCGAAGTCCACACTGTTCCCACTTCATCTGGTGCACACATTAATGGATTTCTGCAAAGATATACCGGAGCAACTAATTTAGCTTGTGAACTACAATATCTTGAATCAGCATCAAGGTTAGAATTATTTCCTGATCTGTGAGAATATGTGCTCGCACAGGAAGCTAACAACAAAAGTATTAATACTTTAAAAAGTATTCTCATAAACTTAAATTTTAATTTGTTTTAACTAGGTAGATAATAATTTATCTTACAATAGATAAAGGACAAATTTGTGCTGCGCCTATTGTTATTGCTGCGTTTGATCCCATACAATTATAATAACAAATTTTATTCATACCAGATGTTTCTGAGTACTGAAAAAAACAAGTTGCAGCCTTCGCTATGCCTATTGGATAAGCGTAACAAATAAGAGAAACAATTAATATTTTAATGGTAGCAATTAGTTTATTCATATTTTTATCATATATGGTAATTGCTTTTGTTCAAACATTAATAATCATTTATTAGAACTTTCGGATCTATACAGTATGGAGTTCTATAGCGCAAAATGATGCTGTATACGATCAGTGTATGCTGTTAAAAGGATATGCTCCAAATTAAGCTTAAAAATTTTCACTATCATTTCCGAGAAACTAGATGATTGCCTAAAATCCTAGGATTGGGTAGGCTATTTTTAAAAGCTGTTTTTTATAATATGGATATTTGGGAAAAATATAAGTCTGAATCTAATCAAACTCTTTGTATAATTGGAATTTTAGTTTTAAGTGCAAAAATTTGTGTAGTAGATGGGCATTTCTCGGAGCTTGAAAAGCAGGAAATTCTTAAAATTTTACCACACGAAAAAAATCAAAAAAAGATAATTGAAGAAATTTTAGAAGAGGGTGCAAAAGATAAAAACGATATATCTTATCACGCCAAAATTTTATATAAAAAACTTTCTCATAATCCAGAACTTTTAGAGTTTATCGTAGCAGTTTTATATAGACTGGGTCATAGTGATCATATTTACAGTGAGGCTGAGGATATTGAAATTAGAAAAGTTGCTAGCGAATTTAATATTACAAAAAGTTTTTTGTCTAAATTTATTAATAAAATCAATTTTTTAAAATCGGAAACGACGAATGCCTAACTTAGAAAATATTCACTATAAGTTTTTTCCAAAATCTAGAACAGCGCACGTTGGAAGAAAACTAATTTATGGAGCTTGGTTTATTGAGATAGTAGTGGCTTTAGTTAGCTTAACAATCGCCTATGTGATTTTTACTACCAACACGAATACTTTTGGAGTTTCATCAGGAGAAACAACAATAATAAGTTTAGCTTTTGTTGTGGTGGCTGTAATGGAGTTGACTAAAATACCTTTAGTGATAGCTCTTTACTTTTCACCAATGTGGAAGTCTAGGCTTATATTCATAGCGTTACTACTTTTTGCTAATTACTCAACATTTGAAACAATGATCCAGGCTTTTGACATTTCTGTTTATAATCAATTAAAAAAAGTTAACGTAGAAAGACAATTGCAACAAAATATATATCGAAAAATTGAGTTACTTCGTGATGAAATTAACATTGAGAAAAAAAATCAAGATTTAGTCCAATTAAAAATTGATCAAAAAAGCATTATTGAAGCTAAGAATAATTTAATCAATCAGCAAGACTCTGAAATCAATAAGATTTTAAATGAATACAATTATGACAATAATATTTTACAAACCTTGGAAAAAAACAAACAAGAAAAAATAGTTGAGCGTCAGCAATTACAAGCATTAAAATCAGCTGTAGAGCAAAAAATTACAGAGATAAAAGGTGGTATTTTTGGTTTAGGAGGTGGTGCGAATAGAAGTTTATTACAGACAGAAATTGAAGGATATAAAAATCAGATTCAAACAATTAACGGGCAACTTGATGTTATTGAAAATAGAATTGTAAGCGCTCAAAGACAAAACACAAATAAAGCTGGACCATTATTAGAAAATATAAAAACTAAGTATCAAGCTCTTTTGCTTCCTATTGAAAATCAATTAAATGAAATCAATAAATCTTTAGAAGCTCGCCAAACAGAAATATCTAACATATCCTCTAAAACAGAAGAGATTAATGCAAAAATTTTGACTGAACAAGAAAACTTAAGAAAGCAACTAGAAACCGTTGAAGAGAGATCACAAGAAAGTAATATTTTAAGAATTTCATTAAGAATTAAAAATAGACCAGTTTGGCTTGGTGGTGCTGGCGGAAGTTACAAAATTTCAGATCTTGAAGAAAAAGATTTAGACGAAGCATTTATTTATTGGTTTGGAATTTTAGCCTTTGTAATATCAATAATTGGCTCAGGGGTTGCATATGCCGGGCTTCATTTAGGTGATGAAAGAATACATCAATATAATAACAAACCTGGATATGGAGTAAGCGGGATATTTTTAAGATTTGGTAGGGTTTTAATTACAATAAGAAAATATTTTTTAACAAAGCTTAAATTATTGTTTAAGCCAAAAATAGTAGAAAAAATTGTTGAGGTAGAAAAAATTGTCGATCGAATTATTGAAAAACCAGTTATTCAAGAAAAAATAATAGAAAAAGAAATTGAAGTTCCAAGACAAATTGAAAAAAAAATATTTGTTCACGTGCCTTTTCCCACGGATGATCCAGAGGTAATTAAAAAGGGACCAATGATCTATAACGATAAAGATTTTGATAAAATTAAAAAATAATTATGTCAGATGAAAAAATCGTTAAAGGAATAGAAAATGATTACAACCCCGTAAACCAATATATCGAAGAACAAAGTCAATTAAGAAGAGCTAGAAGTTTTTGGATTAAGGCTAAATCTTGGGCATTGATATTAATTGCAATAGGCATTTTGTTAGTATTATTGGCGTGGGCATATTCGTTACTGCACAAATACTACATCCTGAACAGAGTTGGAGCTGTACAGGAAAGAATAATAGAAGAAAAAATTAATGAAGCTATATCAAGTGGTGGAATATCAAAATCTGTAGATGACTTGAAAATGCTTGGTAATAGCCAAAAAGCAATTGAAGAATTAAAAGAAGTAAAGAGTGCTTTAGAAAATGAAAAAAATAAAAATAAACAACTTGCTCAAGAAATTGACAATACAACACAACAAATGAATAAAGCAGCTGAAGAGCTGGGTAAATCAGTTGGTAAAGTAGAGTCGTTTGAGTCTGAAAAATTAGATTTATTTAAAAAGCAGCAAGAACTAGAAAATAAAGTTGCTGAATTAAAAGAAGAAGGTGAGCAGAGAGCAGAAACAATTAAAAAATTAGAGCAAATAAAAGAACAAAATAAAAATGCAGAACAAACCTATTATTTATTTAACGAAGAAACAGTAAAAATTAATAATAATAATTTAAGAATTATGACCAGATACAAATTTAAAGATTTAAATGCAACTAAACCTATGTACGTTGATTGTTATATAGATTTTGTAAAACAAGCAAAATTAGATTTGGTCGATCTTAATCTAGGCACATCTGACTCGGATTTTAATGTAGATCAAAAATATTTAAATAATGGGTTTA